>CBHWAL010000324.1:0-5920 GCA_966111495.1 uncultured Achromobacter sp.
CAACTTCCAGAACCCGACCGGCCGCACGCTCAACCTGGAACGCCGCATCGCGCTGGTCAAGCGCGCCGCGGAACTGGGTCTGGTCATCGTCGAGGACGATCCCTACGGCGAACTGCGCTATGCCGGCGAACCGCAGCCCGGCCTGATCTCGCTGGCCAAGGAATACGGCGCCAACGTCGTGCGCCTGGGCACGTTCTCGAAGGTGCTGGCCCCGGGCCTGCGCCTGGGCTACATCGCCGGCGGCCGCGCGCTCATCAACAAGCTGGTGCAGGCCAAGCAGGCAACCGACCTGCACACGCCCACGCTGACGCAGATGGCCGTGTACGAAATCGTCAAGGACGGCTTCCTGGCCGAACACCTGCCGAACGTGCGCGAAATCTACCGCGCCCAGGGCAGCTGCATGCTGGACGCCATCCAGAAGGAATTCCCGTCCACCGTCACCTGGACCAAGCCGGAAGGCGGCATGTTCATCTGGCTGACGCTGCCCGAGCACATCGACAGCACCAAGCTGCTGGAAAAGGCCATCGCGCAGAACGTGGCCTTCGTGCCCGGCGCGCCGTTCTACAGCGGCGAAGGCAAGCGCAACACGCTGCGCCTCAGTTTCGCCACCGTGCCGGAAGACAAGATCCGCACCGGCATCGCCATCCTGGGCAAGCTGCTGAAGGCGGAATGACGGGGTTACCCGCAGACGTCCCGCCAGGGACCACGCGGAGACCTTGAACACCGATCGGCCGGGCGCGATGCCCGGCCGTTGTTTTATGCTGTCGGCTTTCCCGACCACTTTTGACCGTGACAGTGAGCGCTTCGCAACAATCCCCCGCCGATCTCAGTGACATCGTCTTCACCGACTGGGTCGAACGCTGGCTCCCGAAGTCGTGGCGGCCCTACGCGCGGCTGTGCCGCCTGGACCGCCCCATCGGCACGTGGCTGACGCTGCTGCCGGCCATCGCCGCGCTGGTCCAGGCCGCGGGCGGCCTGCCCGACCTGCAACGCCTCATCGTGTTCTCGCTGGGCGCCCTGCTGATGCGCGGCATCGGCTGCACGGTCAACGACATGTGCGACCGCGACTTCGACAAGCACGTCGAGCGCACGCGCTTCCGTCCGCTGACCAGCGGCCAGTTGTCGATGAAGAACGCGATCTGGTTCCTGCTGGGCCAGCTGCTGGTCTGCGGCTCGCTGCTGTTCTTCCTGAACGACATGAGCCGCTGGCTGGCCGTGGCCGTGCTGCCCTTCGTCTTCATCTATCCGCTGTGCAAGCGCGTCACCTACTGGCCGCAGGTCGTGCTGGGCATCTGCTTCAACTGGGGCATGCTGATGGCCTGGTCGGACACGCAGAACCACGTGCCGCTCGCCGCCGTCGCCATGTGGCTGGGCGCGGTGCTGTGGCAGGTGGGATACGACAGCATCTACGCGTACGTCGACGTCCGCGACGACCGCAGCGTGGGTCTGCACTCGACCGCCATGCGTTTCGGCGACCAGGGCAAGCTCTGGATCGGCGGGTTCTATCTCGGCACCGTGCTGCTGTGGGCTTGGGGCGGTTATGCAATCGGCCTGTCGTGGGCCTATCAGGTCGGCATGGTGGCCGTGGCCGCGCATCTTGCCTGGCAATTGAAGGTCTTCGACATCCAGCACCCCCACCGCAACTTCATGCTGTTCCGCGCCAACCTGTGGCTGGGCGCATTGCTGGTCGTGGCGGCGTTGGCCGGCACACTGATCCGCTGACGCGGCGCGGTTGACGCGCTGCATTCGAGATGGGGGCCCAGCCGCCCCCAAACCAATCGTGTCGTGCATTTGCGGGATTGCCAACCGCGGGCGATGATGGGCTTTCCACCCCCACGTCACGGAGTCACCGCATGCCCGCAATGATCAAATCCCTGACCACCGCCGCCGCCGTGTGCGCCCTCTTTGCCACGCTGCCGGCACAAGCCGCCACCGATTGCGCCCCGCTGCGCGGTTGCGCGGCCAAGTTCTGCCACATCGAAAACGACATCGCCGCGGCGCAGGCACAGAACAACTCGCGCCGCGAGGCGGGCCTGCGCAAGGCACTGTCCGAGGCCAAGGCAAGCTGCACCGACAGCCGCCTGCAATCCCAACGCGAAGCCGACGTGCGCGAAAAGCAATCCAAGGTCGCCGAACGCCAGCAGGAGCTGAAAGAGGCGAAGGCCAAGGGCAAGCAGGACAAGATCGACAAGGCCCAGCGCAAGCTCGAAGAAGCGCAGACCGAATACAACGACGCATTGGCCGATCTGAACCGCTGACGCGGTGCTATTCACGGACCAGCGCGTCCGCACGCGCTGGCGGCACATCTGACACGTCACGCAATGGAAATATCGCCACCCATGGCGCCAACATGGGCAATCCAAACCGATTAGCCATGATTTTGGAAAGATGTTTTCAGGTAATAAGGGTTTATCCCAGGATTGTTTAGGCACAGAATGCCTCTCATCGGGACACAGCAAGCGAGCCCCAGGCAGTCAGGCCTGAGGCTCGAATCCCAAGCTCACAAGACTCGGAGGTCTGCCATGAAAACCCTTGCTACCGCACTGATGCTGTCCATGTCCGTTCTGGCTGCTGGCGCTCAAGCCGCCGAAGCCGACCAAGCTCCCACCCGCGCTCAAGTTCAAGCTGAACTGCAACAAGCCAAGGTTTCGGGCCAATACACGTTCGGCGAAGAAGGCTACCCCGCCCCCATCGCCCAACACTCCAGCCTGACCTCGCAGCAAGTCCAAGCCGAACTGGCCCAGGCCAAGAACGCCGGCCAAGTGACCTTCGGCAACATGGACTACCCGCCCGTCGCCGCCTCGGCTTCCGCCACGTCGCTGACCCGCGCCCAAGTTGAATCGCAACTGGCTCAAGCCAAGACCGAAGGCCTCGTGACCTTCGGCAACCTGGACTATCCCCCCCACCTGGGCAGCTGATCCACGGGCCACGCCGGCCGTGAATCCGCTACCAGGCAGCCCTCTGGCCACAAGCCAGAGGGCTTTTCGTTTGACGTTTCAACGGCGTCAACGGTCATAACGACGTGACTTGCGGCCGATACGACGCTTTAGCCGCTACAAATCGACAGCACTCCCGCATAGGATGGGGCCACTTCCCTTCCCTCTCATTTGCAGGAGCCGCACCATGTCCACGCACACCAAGCCCATCGTTCTGCTGGGCGCCGGAAAAATCGGTTTTGCGATCGCGCTGATGCTGGAACGCAGCGGCGACTATTCCGTCCTCGTCGCGGACCAGGACGCCAGCCGGCTGGCCGTTCTTGCCGAACTGGGCTGCGAGACGCGTCAGGTCAGCGACGATGCCGGCGTGGCGCGCTGCATCGAAGGCGCGTACGCCGTGGTCAATGCGCTGCCGTTTCATCGCGCGATCGCGGTGGCGGGCCTGTGCGCGAAGGCCGGCGTGCATTACTTCGACCTGACCGAGGACGTGGCCAGCACCCATGCAATCCAAGCGCTGGGCAATGACACCGGTGGCGTACTGATGCCGCAATGCGGCCTGGCGCCCGGCTTCATCGGCATCGTCGGCAACGCGCTGGCGCGCCGCTTCGACACCTTGCTCGACCTGCGGATGCGCGTCGGGGCGCTGCCCCGCTATCCCTCCAACAGCCTGCGCTACAACCTGACGTGGAGCACGGAAGGGCTGATCAACGAATACTGCAACCCGTGCGAGGCAATCGTCGACGGCCAGCTCACCAGCGTGCCCGCGCTGGAAGGCTACGAAACCTTCGCGCTGGACGGCGTGGAATATGAAGCCTTCAACACATCCGGCGGCCTGGGCACGCTGCCCGCCACGCTGCTGGGCCGCGCGCGCAACGTCGACTACAAGTCGGTGCGGTATCCCGGCCACTGCAACATCATGAAGCTGCTGCTTAACGACCTGCGCCTGCGCGACCGCCGCGACCTGCTCAAAGACATCTTCGAGTCGGCCATCCCCACCACCGAACAGGACGTGATCGTCATCCAGGCATCGGCTTCCGGCTACCGCCACGGCCGTCTGGAAGAAGAGTCGTATCCGATCCGCGTGTTCGGCGCCGAGGTCGACGGCCGCCGCCTGAGCGCGATCCAGTTGTCCACCGCTGCGGGCATCTGCGCCGCGCTCGATCTGGTGGCGCATGGCAGTTTGCCGCAGCAGGGCTTCGTGGGGCAGGAGGCCATCGGCCTGGAGACATTGCTCTCCAACCGCTTTGGCCGCATCTATGCAGGCAAGCCGCTCGCGCTAGCCGGCTGCGCCGTGGCCGACCGCTAGGACCGGCATCACCTACGGCAGCGCGCGACCCTACGTCCAGCCTTCCAGGCGCAGCGTCGCGCGCACCAGGCGCTGCTCTTCCTGCTCGATATCCGACAGGCTCTGGCGCACGCTGTCCACGTGATCGGCCGCGGCCTTGCGCGCCTGTTCGGGCTGGCGCCCGATCACGGCGTTGAACAGCCGCGTGTGCTGTCGGTCGATCTGCCGCTTTTCAGGTTCGCGGTGGTACAGGTTGTTCACGCACGCGAACACCGAGCCCAACAGCAGATCCGTCAGCGATTGCAGCGTGTGCACCAGCACGGGATTGTGCGAGGCCTCGCAGATCGCCAGATGAAAAGCGTGGTCCAGATGCGCGTGCGTGGCGGTATCGGTGGCGGCGCCCTGCGCGGACACCATCTCGTCATACCGGCGGCGGATCATGATGAAGTCGGCCTCGGTCCCGCGGATGGCCGCCAGCCGCGCCGATTCGGCCTCAAGCAGCGACCGCACTTCCAGCAGGTCGTATAGCGTGCGCGGCTGCGAATTGAACAGGTGCATCAGCGGACCGGCGTCCACTTTCGAGATGCGCGCGACAAACGAGCCCTTGCCCTGCGCCGTGTGAATGATCTCGCGCGCACGCAGCAGTTTCAGGCCCTCGCGCAACGCCGTGCGCGATACGCCCAGCTTTTCGGTCAGGCGCCGTTCGGATGGCAGGGCCTGGCCCGCCTTGAGCACGCCGTCCAGAATCAGCCGCTCGATCCGTTCGGCCACTTCATCGGCCACCTGACGGGGCTTTTCTTCAATTTCCGCGTGCATGCAATCTCCGCACCAGTGGTATGACCATGCGCGGTCGGCGCTCGCGCGGCTCGGCCTTGCCTCGGTAAGTGGCTGATATCAAACCATAAAAATCGACGCTCCGCCCGGCGTGCGCTGCACAAACTGGTATGACCAGCGGGTTTCCGTATGGACATCGGCGCGGTCGCGGACGATGATGTCAGCACCCCTCACCCGGCGCGGCGCGCCGGTCAGCCTTATTCATCGTCAGAGACCCGCATGACTCAACGCATCCAGCACCACGGCCTGCAAGTGGCGGCCAATCTCAGCCAATTCATCGAACAGGAAGCCCTGCCCGGCTCCGGCCTGGATGCCGACGGCTTCTGGCAAGGCTTCGCCGCCCTGGTGCACGATCTGGCGCCGAAGAACCGTGCCCTGCTCGCCGAACGCGACCGCCTGCAGGCCGAACTGGATGCCTGGCACCGCGCCCATCCCGGCCCCATCACGGAGCCCGCCGCGTACCGCAAGTTCCTCGAAGGCATCGGCTACCTGCTGCCGCAACCCGCCACCGTGCGCGCCACCACCGACAACGTGGACACCGAGATCTCGCAGCAGGCCGGCCCGCAGCTCGTCGTGCCGATGTCCAATCCTCGCTATGCGCTGAACGCCGCCAATGCGCGGTGGGGCAGCCTGTACGACGCCCTGTATGGCACCGACGCCATTCCGGCCACGCCCGGCGACACTGGCAAGGGCTACAACCCGGAACGCGGCGCCGCCGTCATCGCCCGCGCGCGCAGCTTTCTGGACACCGCGGCGCCCCTCGCACAGGGCTCGCACGCCGATGCCAAGGGCTACACGATCGAAGGCGGCCAGCTTCGCGTGGCGCTTGCCACGGGCGCGACCGGCTTGAAGACGGGCGCGCAGT
>CBHWAL010000325.1:0-5896 GCA_966111495.1 uncultured Achromobacter sp.
AGTGCTGCGCTCGTCGCTGGCGTCGGTCATCCTGCGGATGAAGTCGCTCAAGCTCGACGACATCGAGCAGTTCCCCTTCGTCGAGGCGCCGCCCGGACGGGCGGTGGCCGACGGCTACCACCTGCTGCAGGAACTGGGCGCCATCGAACTGGCATCGGCGTCCGACGATGATGCGGACGACGGCCGCACGGGCGCGTCTTTTGTTCTGACCCGCACCGGCGATGAACTGGCCAAGCTGCCCGTGGACCCGCGTATAGGCCGGATGATCCTGGCCGCGCGAGAACACCAATGCCTGGCCGAAATGCTGATCATCGCCTCCGCGCTGTCCGTGCAGGATCCGCGAGACCGCCCCATGCAGGAGCGCGAGGCCGCCGAGGCCGCGCACGCCAAGTTCGGCGACGACAAGTCCGAATTCATTTCCTTCGTGAAACTGTGGCGCTGGTATGGCGAGCAGGTGCAGCACAAGGCCTCGCAGCGCAAGCTGGTGGGCCTGTTGCGGCAGAACTTCCTGTCGCCCATCCGCCTGCGCGAATGGCACGACGTGCACACGCAGCTGTCGGCGCTGGTGGGCGAACAGGGGTGGCGCGTCAACCAGTCCGAAGCCACGTACGAACAGCTGCACATGGCGCTGTTGTCCGGGCTGCTGGGCAACATCGGCTTCAAGAGCGACGAAGGCGGCAGCTACCAGGGCGCTCGCGAAATCCGCTTCCACATCCATCCGGGCTCGCGCCTGGTGAAGAAGGCCGGCCGCTGGATCATGGCGGCCGAACTGGTCGAAACCACGCGCCTGTACGCGCGCTGCGTGGCGCGCATCGACCCGGTGTGGCTGGAAAAGGTCGGCGCGCACCTGATCCGCAAGAATTGGTCTGACCCGCGCTGGGAGAAGAAGGCCGGGCAGGTCGTCGCCAACGAGCGGGCCACGCTCTACGGTCTGGCCATCTATACCGGCCGGCGCATCCACTACGGGCGCGTGAATCCCACCCATGCGCGCGAACTCTTCATCCGCCAGGCGCTGGTGCCCGGCGAGATCGACACGCGCCTGCCGTTCGTCGCGCACAATCGCAAGCTCATCGCAGGCATCGAAAAGCTCGAACACCAGACGCGGCGGCCGGACATCCTGGTCGATGACGAGCTGATTTTTGCGTTCTACGACCGGCAGCTGCCCGCCGACATCTCGCAGACCGCGACGCTGGAAAAGTGGGTAAGCGGCCTGGACAAGGCGGCCGCCGCCAAGCTGATGCTGACTCGCGACGAGCTGATGCGGCACGAGGCCGCCGGCGTCACGACCGATGTCTTTCCCAAGAAGGTGGAATGGCAGGGCGTGTCGATGGCGCTGGACTACCACTTCGAGCCCGGTTCGCCGCGCGACGGCGTCACGCTGTCGGTGCCGCTGTTCGCGCTGAACCAGATCGATCCCGCGCGCTGCGAATGGCTGGTGCCGGGGATGCTCAAGGAAAAGGTGCACCTGCTGCTCAAGTCGCTGCCGCAGAAGCTGCGCCGCCATTGCGTGCCGCTGCCCGACTACGCCGCGGGCTTTTACGACCGCTGGTTCGAGCGCCAGGCCGATCCGCAGACGGGTCTGGTCGACGCCATCATTGCCGACATGTGGGATCAGGTGCAGGTTCGCCCGGCGGTGGGGGACTTCAAGCTGGAAACCCTGCCGGCGCATCTGTTCATGCACGTCCGCGTCGTGGACGAGCACGGCCGCATGCTGGCCGCCGGCCGCAATCTGGCGCAACTGCGCGCCGAATTCGGCAAGCAGGCCCAGGCCACCTTCCAGCAACTGGCGGCCAGCGACACGCAGGTCGCGCAGGCGCTGGCGCACGAAAACCTGACCTCCTGGTCGTTCGGACCGTTGCCCGAGATCATGGAGATCAAGCGGCGCGGCCAGTCCGTCATCGGCTATCCGGCGCTGGTGGACCGGGGCGCGCATTGCGACCTGGACGTGTTCGACGATCCCGACGAGGCGCGCAAGCACCATCGCGCGGGTCTCCTGAAGCTCTTCCGGCTGGCGCTGCGCGAGCAGGTGAAGTTCCTCGAAAAGAACCTCACCGACCTTACCAAGATCAGCATGCTGTACATGACGCTGGGCACGCAGGAAGAATTGCGCGACCAGATCATCGACTGCGCGCTGGGGCAGGCGTGCCTGGCCGAGCCGTGGCCGGTGAACGAACAGCAGTTTGAAGCCCGCCGCGCCGAGGGCAAGGGCCGTTTGGGTCTGCTGGCCCAGGAGGTCGCGCGGCTGGCCGGCGCGGTGCTGACCGAATATGCGGCGCTTCAACGCAAACTGCCGCAGGCCAAGCCCCACGCGGCCGCGTACGCGGATCTGCAACAGCAACTGGGTGCGCTGATGCCCAAGTGGTTCATCCGCGACACGCCGTATGCGCAGTTGTCGCACTTTCCGCGCTACCTGAAGGCGGCGGTCGCGCGCATCGACAAGCTGCGCGCCGACCCGGCACGGGACGCAAAGCTGGTGTCGGAAATGGCGCCGCTGGTCACGCAATACCAGCGCGCCCGCTCGGCGCTGAAAGGGGCGGCAGACCCCAGGCTGGACGAGTTCCGCTGGCTGCTCGAAGAGTTGCGGGTGGCGCTCTTTGCCCAGGAACTGCGCACGCCGATGCCGGTGTCAGTCAAGCGCCTGATGAAAAGCTGGGAATCCCTGCAGCGCTAGCCAAGGAGTCAGACACCGGTAAACAAAAAAAAGCCGCAAATGCATTGCGGCTTTTTTTCTGCAGGAGGTCAAACACCAAAGCGAGGCAGCTTACAGCGCCAAAAACCCCACGATCACCAGCGCGATCAGCCCGTACTTGGTGGCCTTGTACGCCGTGCGGTTCCACTTCTTGAACGCTTTGCGCTTCTGGTCCAGCACCCAGTGCGCGTGGGTCAGCTTGTTGATCGCGCCCGTCTGGTCGCCGCCGTCGTTGGGCGAGCTGGCCGCGGACATGACCTTGCGGCCGAACCAGCGGTTGAATGCTTCGGCCCAGCGCCACTTCAGCGGACGCTCGACGTCGCAGAACAGGATGATCCGGTTCTCGTTCGTCTTGTTGTAGGCCTCGTGGACGTACGTTTCGTCGAACACTACGCTTTCGCCATCGCGCCAGCTGTAGTGCTCGCCGTCCACGATGATGTGGCAGCCGTCGTCGTTCGGCGTCGCCAGACCCAGGTGATAGCGCAGCGAGCCGGCAAACGGGTCGCGGTGCGGGTTGAGCTGGCCGCCCGGCGGCAGCTCGGCAAACATGGCCGCTTTCACCTTGGGCAGGCCCTTCAGGATGGCGACCGTCTTGGGGCAGAGTTCCTCGGCCGACGGGTGGCGGGCGTCGTACCACTTCAGGTAGAACCGCTTCCACCCATATTTGAAGAACGAGTTAAAGCCGATGTCGTTATGAGTGTCGGCCGCCTTGATCCGGCGAAGCTCGGCCATCTGCATGGCTTCTTCGCGTATCGTCTCCCAGTTGTCGTCCAGCACCTTCAGTTCGGCGATTTCGCTGGTCGTCAGGTAAGGCGTGGTCGGCACCCGGGACGTCAGCACCATGAAGGCGTTGATCGGCGCCAGCAGCACCGAATGGTCCAGGAATTGCCGTCCCAGGGGCAGTTTGACGCGGCCTCGGAAGTGCGCGAACAGGATGGCGGCCAGCCAGATCCCAGGTATGAGCCATTTCATAGGTGTATCTCGTCGTGCGACGGGGTAGTGCGGGTTGGGTCGTATTGTCCCACAAGCGTCCGTGGGGGATCCCGTCAGGATGGGACGCATCCGGGCGGATTCTGATGCAAGGATTGTCCTCGGGCGGTCGGCCGCTGGGTACAATTCCGCTATGTCCGAAGCCGTAACGACCCCGACCCCATTTGTTCACCTGCGCGTCCATTCCGAGTTCTCGGTCGTGGACGGTACGGTGCGTATCCCCGACCTCATCAAGCGCGTGGCCAAGCTGGGCCAGCCCGCCGTCGCCCTGACCGATCTGTCGAACCTGTTCGGACTGATCAAATTCTACAAGGGCGCGCGCGGCGCGGGGGTCAAGCCCATCGCGGGCTGCGACGTCTGGATCTCCAACGACGAAGACCCGGCCAAGCCCTTCCGCCTGCTGTTGCTGGTGCGCAACCACCAGGGCTACCTGAATCTGTGCGAACTGCTGTCCAAGGCGTTCCTGACGAACCAGGGCAAGGGCCGGGCGGAAGTCCGCCGTGAATGGCTGCAAGGACAGGCCGGCCTTATCGCCCTGTCCGGCGGGCGGCTTGGCGACGTCGGGCAGGCACTCGAAGCCGGCAACGCCGTGTCGGCGTTGGCCCTCGCGCGCCAGTGGGCGCTGATGTTCCCGGGCAGCTACTACATCGAATTGCAGCGCGCCGGCATGGACGGCGACGAAGGCTACTGCCAGGCCGCCATGCGGCTGGCCGCCGAGGCCGGCCTGCCGGTGGTCGCCACGCATCCCGTGCAGTTCCTCGACGAATTCGAATTCCAGGCCCACGAGGCGCGCGTCTGCATCGCCGAAGGCGAAATCCTGGCCAACCCGCGCCGCGTGCGCCGGTTCTCGAAAGAGCAGTACCTGCTCAGCTCCGAGGAAATGGCGCGCCGGTTCGCCGACGTGCCGTCGGCGCTGGCCAACACGGTCGAAATCGCCAAGCGCTGCAACCTGAGCCTGGTGCTGGGCAAGCCGCGCCTGCCCAATTTCCCCACGCCAGAGGGCGTGACGCTCGACGATTACCTTGTCCAGCTCTCCGAAGAGGGCCTGGAAAAGCGCATGGAGTTCCTGTTCCCGGACACCGCCGAACGCGAGTCCAAGCGCGAACAGTATTACGAGCGGTTGCGCTGGGAATGCAAGACCATCATCCAGATGGGCTTTCCCGGCTACTTCCTGATCGTGCAGGACTTCATCAACTGGGGCAAAAACAACGGCGTGCCGGTCGGCCCGGGCCGGGGCTCGGGCGCCGGTTCGCTGGTGGCCTACGCGCTGGGCATCACCGACCTCGACCCCATCCGCTATGACCTGCTGTTCGAGCGCTTCCTGAATCCCGAGCGGGTCTCCATGCCCGACTTCGATATCGACTTCTGCCAGGACAACCGCGAACGGGTCATCGACTACGTCAAGGAAAAATACGGCCGCGCCGCCGTCAGCCAGATCGCCACCTTCGGCACGCTGGGCGCCAAGGCCGTGGTGCGTGACGCGGGCCGCGTGCTGGACATGCCCTACATGTTCTGCGACGGCCTGTCCAAGCTGATCCCGTTCAACCCGATGGATCCCTGGACGCTGGAGCGCACCCTCAAGGACGAGCCCGCCTTCAAGGACCGCTACGAGCAGGAAGAAGAAGTCCGCGCACTGGTCGACCTGGCCAAGCCGCTTGAGGGCCTGACCCGCAACATCGGCATGCACGCGGGCGGGGTGCTGATCGCGCCCGGCAAGCTCACCGACTTCTGCCCGCTGTATTGCCAGCCAGGCCAGGAAAACAGCGCGGTCTCGCAGTTCGACAAGGACGACGTCGAGGCGGCCGGTCTGGTGAAGTTCGACTTCCTGGGCCTGCGCAACCTGACCATTCTGGATTGGGCCGTGCGCTACGTGCGCCAGTTCAACGCCGAAAAGCGCGACTTCGACGTCATGGCGCTGGCCCTGGACGATCCGGCGGCCTACAAGATCCTGTGCGACGCGAACACCACCGCGGTGTTCCAGCTTGAATCGCGCGGCATGAAGGAACTGCTCAAGAAGCTGCGGCCCAATACATTCGAAGACATCATCGCCATGCTGGCCCTGTATCGTCCGGGGCCGCTGGAATCGGGCATGGTGGACGACTTCGTGAACCGCAAGCACGGGCGCGCGGCCGTCGACTATTTCCACTCGGACCTGGAAGCCACCCTCAAGAGCACCTACGGGGTCATCGTCTACCAGGAACAGGTGATGCTGATCTC
>CBHWAL010000326.1:0-5890 GCA_966111495.1 uncultured Achromobacter sp.
CCGCGTCGCGGTCGCCATGCAGCACTGCGACCGCGACGGCAATTCCAAGCTGGTCAGCGCGTGCACGCTGCCGCTGACCGGCCCAGGCGTGGCCGACGTGATCTACACGGACCTGGCGGTCATCGACATCGATCCGGCGCGCGGCTTTGTCGTGCGCCGCATGTTGCGCGGCCTGACGCGCGACGCATTGCAGGCGGCCACCGCCGCGCCGCTGGCCTACGCCGACGAAGTGACGTTCATCGAACCCTGACGCGCAACGCGCGCAATAAAAACGAGTGAAGGAGACATCATGACCCTGTTGCACAAGATCAAGACGGGCGGCGTTCTTGCCGCCATGACGCTGGGTTTGGCCGCCGTATCGGCCACGGCGCACGCCGAATACCCCGAGCGACCCATCCAGCTCATCGTGGGCTATCCGCCCGGCGGGTCGGCCGACGTCGTCGCGCGTCCGCTTGCCGTCTTGCTGGGCAAGAAGTTGGGCGTGCCGATCGTGGTGGAGAACCGGCCCGGCGCCGGCTCCAGCATCGGCACGCAGGCCGTGGCGCGCGCCAATCCGGACGGCTACACCGTCGGCCTGGTGCTGGCGGCGCATGCCATCAATCCCAGCCTGTACAAGAACCTGCCGTACAACACCGCGAAGGATTTCGCGCCGGTCGGCAAGATCGCCGACTTGCCGATGGCGCTGTACGTCAATTCGCAGTTTCCGGCCAAGACGGTGGGCGAGCTGATTGCCTACGCGAAGGCCAATCCGGGCAAAGTGACCCTGGCTTCCTCGGGCAACGGCAACACCACGCATCTGGCCATCGAGCTCTTTGCGACCAGCGCCGGCATCGACCTGCTGCACGTGCCCTACAAGGGGGGCGGTCCGGCCCAGACGGCGGCGTTGGGCGGCGAAGTGTCCGGACTTTTTGACGGCCCGCATTCGCTGAATATGGTGCAGAGCGGCCGCGTGCGCGTGTTGGGCTTTGCCAGCAAGGATCGCCTGTCGCTGGCGCCGGAGGTGCCGACCATCTCCGAGGCTGGCCTGCCCGGCTTTCAGGTGTCCGGCTGGTACGGTCTAGTGGCGCCGGCCGGCACGCCCCAGCCCGTGATCGACAAGCTGAACAGCGCGCTGAACGAGGTGCTCAAGGGCGCCGAGTTCCCCAAGACGGTTGAACCGCTGGGCTATATCGTCACCCCCTCCACGCCGGCCGAATTCGGCACCTTCGTGGCCGACGAGACGGCACGCTGGAAGAAGGTCATTCAAGACGCCAACATCAAACTGGACTGAGGCATATGAGCAGCGAATCGACAACGGGTCTTCCCGACCTGGACCGGCCAGGCGTGATGGTGGGCGTGGTGGGCGCGGGTCTGATGGGCCGCGGCATTGCGCAAGTGGCCGCGCAGGCGGGATACGTGGTCCGCCTGCACGACACCCGTGCTGGCGCCGCCAGCCAGGCGCGGCAGGACATCCTGGCGTCGCTCGCGACGCTGGCCGCGCGCGGCAAGATTCCGCGGGAGCAAGCGGAAGGCGCCGACGTGCGTCTTGTCGCCGCGGACGCGCTGCAGGATCTGCGCGACTGCGAGCTGGTGATCGAGGCCATTGTCGAGTCGCTGCCTGCCAAGCAGGCGCTGTTCCGAGAACTGGAGGCGGTCGTCACGCCGCAGTGCGTGCTGGCCACCAACACGTCGTCGCTCCTGGTCACCGAGGTGGCCAGCGGATGCGCGTTGCCCGAGCGGGTGGGCGGCCTGCACTTTTTCAGCCCCGTGCCGCGCATGAAGCTGGCCGAGGTGATTCCTGGCCTGCGCAGCGCGCCGGGTCTGGCGGACGCGCTGGCGGCGTTCACGCGGCGCCTCGGCCACACGCCGGTGGTCGCGCGCGACACGCCGGGCTTTATCGCCAACCATGCCAGCCGCGGCTATCAGCCCGAGGCCTTGCGCATTGCGGGCGAGCAGATCTGCGACTTCGCAGGCATCGACGCGATCCTGCGCGATGCGTGCGGCTTTCGCATGGGGCCGTTCGAACTGTTCGACCTGACCGGGCTGGATGTGTCGCATCCGGCGGGCGAGTCGATCTATCGCCAATGGTTCGACGAGGCGCGCCATCAGCCATCGATCATCACGCGGCAGCGCCTGGCGGTCGGCGTGCTGGGGCGCAAGACGGGTCAGGGGTTTTATCGGTACGACGAAGACGGCAAACGCGTGGAGACGGAGGACGGCTGCGGCGCGGCCGTAGTGGTGGATCGGCGCATCCCCGTGTGGATCGCGCCGTCAGAGCTTGCCTTCCGCGCCACGCTGGCGGCGCGCGTGGCCGCGGGCGGCGCCACGCTGGAAGTGGCCGAAACGCCGTCGGATGCGGCGTTATGTCTGGTGCTGCCCGTGGGCGACGATGCCACAGCGGCGTGCATACAGCTTGGCTTGGACGCCCGACGCGTGGTCGCCGTCGATCCGCTGTTCACCCGCACGCGCTGCACGATCATGCTGACGCCCGTGACGTCCGCCGCCATGCGGGACCAGGCCCGCGCGATCCTGCAAGAGGACGGCGCGGCGGTGACGTGCATCCAGGACAGTCCGGGCTTCATCGCACAGCGCATTGTGGCGACCATCGTCAACAATGCCTGCGCCATGGCGCAGCAAGGGATTGCCACGCCGCAGGACATCGACCAGACGGTGACGTTGGCGCTGGGCTATCCGCAAGGGCCGTTCGCGTTCGGCGATGCGCTGGGGGCGCGCACCATCTTGCGGATCCTGGAGCAGCTGCACGCGCGCTATCTGGAACCGCGTTATCGCCCCAGCGCGTGGCTGTCGCGCCGGGCAGCGCTTGGGTTGCCGTTGGGCACGGTGGCGAGCGCGCGCTGAGGCGGCTCGGGCCGTTGCCATATCCACACCAGCACCGCCACCATCGTCAGACACAGCGGCCAGACGACCCATGGATGGGGAATGGTGCGCGTCATGATGACCATGCAGACCGTCATCGACACCGTGGCCATGACCTTGGCGCGGCGCGTGACCATGCGGCCGTTGTGCCAGTTGTGCAGCATCGGGCCGAACCAGCGGTGCTCATGCAGCCAGCGGTGCAGACGCGGTGAGCTGCGTGCGGCGGCCCAGGAGGCCAGCAGGACGAACTCGGTGCTGGGCAGGCCGGGGATGAACACTCCGGCGACGGCAAGCGCGATGCTCAGGACTGCGAGCGCCAGATCCAGCGCCCGCACCCACGGTTTGCGTGGCGTCATGCGCCGAGTTCGAAGTGCCGTTCGAGCAATGCGCCGAAACGGTCATAGGCCGCGTTGGCGCCGGCGATGACGGCGTCGTGCGTCGCGGGGTCGAGCGTGTCGCTGTCCAGCGAGGCGACAAAGCGGCGCCACACGGTGGCGCGGCCGTCAGGGTAGGCGGCAAGGTTGCGCGCGCCGAAGTCGGCGGACAGGCCCAGGTCGGATTGCGCCTGCTTGAACAGGAAGGCGGCGCCCAAGGTCGACCCTTCGGACACGTACAGCCAGCCCAGCGCCTCGGGCATGGTCACGCCGATGCTGGCGATGCCATCTTCGGGGGCGGCTGCGCCCAGGTCGCGCAGGTCGGCGAGCGAGGCGTCTTCGCGGCCGCGTGCTTCCAGGTCAGGCACCGCCTGCTTGACGGCGTCGTCCTGGAACAGGAATTCGACGTCGCGCTGGAAGAGGTACTGCGCGGCGACGAAGCGGGCATAGGCGGCGCGGCTGGCGAACGGCGCGCCGCGCTCCATGAGCTGGTGCATGCGTTCGTGCTGCGCCGCGGTTTCGTGCTTCAGGCGCTGCGACAGCGAGGGACGTTCGAGGGTTTCGGTGGTCATCGTCGGTGTGGGTGATGGGTGAAGGCGATCCATCGGTGATGGATGATGATGAGTCTTATTATTCCCCGGGGCTTGCCGAATGACACGTTAAAGATGCTTAAGAAATGTGCCGCTTCAGAAGCCGGTTTCGCGCACCAACAACGCCGCGCCGCGCCGCCATGCGCGCAGCAGCAGGCTTTCGGCGTGGCCTTCGATGACGGCCGTGCCGCGCATGGCTTGCAGGCGCGGCATGGCGGCGTTGGCCGCATCCGCAGGCCGCAGGATCACGCGATATACCGCGCGTTCCGGTACGAGGCCCTGCGACTCGGGGTCGGGCCGGGCCTCGCCGCGAGGCGCCTGCATCGCGGGCACGGCTCCGCCATGCGTGGAGCTGAGTTCGGGCGCGGCGGCCAGACGCCGCGTGGCGGTAGCGGCGATGTCGGACACGACCAGTGCGACGGCGGCCTCGCCAGGATCTTCGGACAGAAAGCGCGCGTGGCCACCGGGTTGCAGCCGGTGCAGATCGTCTTCGGATGCATAGGCTTGCACGACCGCCTCTGACGGGTCGGCCAGCGACGCCAGCCATTCGCCTTCGGCAATCCATTCACCGGCCGCGAGCGGCTCGGCCAGTTCGGCGACGATGCCGTCGAACGGCGCGCGGATCGTGAGCTGCTCGCGTTGGCGCGACAGCACTTCAAGGCGTTCGCGCGCCGCCAGCAGTTCGCCGGCGGCAACGGGCACGGCGGCGGCGGTGTCGCGGGTCATGGCCTGGAACGACTGCTGCCATTGCAGCACCTGGATGCGGCGCGACAGCGAATCGATCTCGTGGGTCATGTCGGGCGCGTCCAGCACGAAAAGCGTCGCGCCGGCGCTGACCGCTTGTCCGGCGTGCACGTCGATGCGCTGAATGCGGGCGCCGGCGGGCGCGACGATGCGGGCCTGCTGCGCGGCGTGCATCAGCGCGGGGGCCTCGATGCGCGTGCGCCAGGGCACGACGGCGGCCAGCACGCCGATGAGCGCGACGCCGGCGGTGATGCGGCTGCGCCGGTTCCAACCGCCGCCAGGGCGGCTTGTCAGGCGCTCGCGCCACGCGCGCAGTTCGGTGTAGATGGGCTTGAGCACGAACGCCACGATCTCGATGGCGAACAGCACGATGCCCAGCATTTTGAAAGCCATGTGATACACCAGCAGGGCGATGCCCAGGAACAGAAAGAAGCGGTAGATCCAGACGCAGAAGGCGTAGGTGATAAGCGTGCGTTCGCGCCACGGCGCGAAGACTTCGGGCCGCGCATCGCCCAGTCCGAACAGCCATTCGCGCAGCTTCCATCGCGCCAGCGCAAAGGAGCGGTTCTGCAGGTTGGGCACGTTCAGCGCGTCGGTCAGGAGGAAGTAGCCGTCAAAGCGCATCAGCGGATTAAGGTTGACGGCCAGGGTCAGCAGCCAGGTGGTCGTGGCCAGCGTGAACGCCGCGCTGCGCAGCACGCCGTCGGGCAGAAAGCTCCAGGCCAGCGTGGCCCACGCGGCCAGCGCGGTTTCGGCCAGCATGCCCGCGGCGCCGATCGACATGCGTTTGCGGCGGCTGGACAGCCGCCATGCGCCTGAGCTGTCGGTGTACAGCACCGGCCACATCACCATGAACGCCACGCCCATGGTGGCGACCCGGCAGCCGTGATGCTTGGCCGCGTACGCGTGGCCAAGTTCATGCAGCACCTTGGCCGCGCCCAGCGTGACGGCGGCGGCCAGCGCGCCTTCCAGTGTGAAGAAATGCAGGAACGTGTGGAGAAACTGGTCCCACTGGCGCGCCGCGAGAAAAAGGCCGAGCACGCCGGCGGCCACCGTCAGCCGCAGGAAGGCGCGCGACAGGAACAGGCGCCGCACGGCAGGCAACGTGCGCGTCAGGAACGCGTCGGGCCGCACGAGCGGAATGCGAAAGAACAGGTATTGGTGTATCAGGCTTTTGAGCCAGTGGCTGCTGCGGCGCGCGTTGGCTTCCTTGGCGTAGCGGGCGATGGCGTCCGGGCCGCGCAGTTGCACGAGGCTGTTGGCCTGCAGGAACTTGGCAAAGTCCTCGACGTCGTCCGCACTGAGGTCCAGGGTGGTTTCGCCGGC
>CBHWAL010000327.1:0-5886 GCA_966111495.1 uncultured Achromobacter sp.
CGCTGGCCGTGTTCAATACCCGGTGCGTGCCATCGTCCAGTTCGACGCGGCGCTGCTCTCCGGTCGCCGTGCGCAGGTCCGCGCGCCTTTCGCGCCAGGGCAGTTCGCTCACGACCAGACACGCCGCCGGCCCCAGGACCAGCAGCCCCGCGAGCGCGCGCACGGCCTGGCGGCGTCCGGCGCGGTCCGCCTGCCGCAGCGCTTGCCCGCCGATCCGCGGCGGCACCTGGCCAAAGCCGCGCAGCATCGCCTCGGCGCGTTGCCAGGCGGCTTCATGGTCGGCGCTGCTCGCCCGCCAGCGCGCCAGCGCCGCGCGGTCCGCCGCCGACAGCGTTTCGGACTGCAAACGCACCAGCCAGCCGGCCGCTTCGTTGAGGATGGCGGGGTCGATGACTGCGTTCACGGCGTATCCGCCTGATAGGCAATCAGGCACGCGGCAAAGGCAGCCTGCATATGGCGCTTCACGGTCGACAGCGACACGCGCTGCTTGCGTGCGATCTCGTCATAGCCCATGCCGTCGAACTGGGACAGCAGAAACACCTCGCGGGTGCGGGCGGGCAGCGAATGCAGGGCGGCGTCGATGGCATGCAGCGTTTCCAGGATCAGGGCGCGCGCCTCGGGCGACGGGGCCTCTGCCTCGGGCACGTGCACCACGGCCGCCAGGTAAGCATCTTCCACCGCGCGGCGGCGCCAATGGTCCGCCACCAGGCCCTTGGCGATGTGGGCAAGCAACGCGCGCGGCTCGGCGCCGGACTCTTCCCGGCGCCGCCCCGCCATCAGCCGCACGAAGGTGTCGTGCGCCAGGTCCGCGGCGTCGAAGGAACTGCCCAGCTTCTTGCGCAGCCACATCGAGAGCCACCCGTGGTGTTCGCGATAAAGCTGGGTGACGTTGTCGGCGGATGGGGATAGCGGCGCAGGCAAGGCGCACCTCGGCATATATGCAAATAGGAATTGTTTTTATTCTATACGAGCCGCCTGTCCGCGCACGCGCGCCCGGGTGCTGCGATAGAATCGGTCACCTACCCCGCCACCCTATCGAATGCCATGCAGAACGACCCGGCCATGCCTCTGTTCCTTGCTAGCGGCGGGGAAATGGGCGCACGAGTCAGCCGTCACGACTGGTCTGCCACGCCGCTCGGTCCCATTACTTCCTGGCCCGCCTCGTTGCGCATTGCCGCGAGCATGGTGCTGTCATCCCGGTTCCCGTCCTGCCTGGTCTGGGGCCCCGAGCTCATCTCGATCTACAACGACGCGTTCGTGCCCATCCTGGGCGCCAAGCCCGACGGGCTGGGCCGCCCGTTCGATGAGATCTGGCGCGAAGCCTGGTCGCTGATCGGCCCGATCGCTGAACGCGCCTACGCCGGCGAAGCCACCTTCATCGAGGACTATCCGCTCGTCGTCCACCGATACGGCCGCGCCGAGATGGCCAACTTCACGTTCTGCTACAGCCCCGTGCGCGATGAAAACGGCGATGTCGTCGGCATGATCGACACCGTCATCGAAACCACCGAGCGGGTCAGCGCGGAAAAGGCGCAGGCCGATGCGCTGCGCCTGACCGAAGAGGCCCTGCGCCAGAGCCAAAAGATGGAAGCCATCGGCCTGCTGACCGGTGGCGTCGCGCATGACTTCAACAACCTGCTGACGGGAATTTCCGGCAGCCTGGATTTCCTGTCCCAGCGCCTCGCGCAGGGGCGCACCGATGACCTGGGCCGTCACATCGCTGTGGCAAAAGGCGGCGCCGACAAAGCGGCCGGCCTGACACGCCGCCTGCTGAATTTTTCGCGCCGCCACCCGCTTGAGCGCACGGCGGTAGACATCAACCACGTCATCGCCGACATGGAGGCGCTGATCGCGCGCAGCGCCGGAGCAGCGATCACGCTGGACGTGGACTGCGATGCCGGGTTGTGGCCGGTCTGGGTGGACGCGCACCAGCTTGAAAATGCGCTCCTGAACCTGTGCCTGAATGCGCGCGACGCCCTGTCCGCGAGCGGCACGCTACGCATCGCAACATCCAACGTGTCCCTGGACGCCGAGGACGCGCGCGAGCGCAATCTGGAACCGGGCGACCACGTGCGGCTGCGCGTGTCCGACACGGGGTGCGGCATGACGCCCGAGACGATGCGGCGCATGTTCGAACCCTTCTACACCACCAAGCCGGCCGAGCGCGGCACCGGCCTGGGACTTGCGCTGGTTCACGACTTTGTCCGTCAGTCCGGCGGACACATCCAGGTGCGCTCGCAACCGGACCAGGGCACGGATATCGACCTCTATTTTCCGCGCCATGGCGGCGCCCGCATCGAAGTCGACGCGGACACGGCGTCGGCCCCGCCGTCGCGGGCCTTGCAGGGCGGGACGGTGCTGCTGGCCGAGGACGATCGGGCCGTGCGCGAAGTCACCGCCGAAGTGCTGAAGGAAATCGGCTTCGACGTGATCGAAGCGACGGACGGCGCCAGCGCGCTCAAGCACCTGACCACGCAGGCCCGGATCGACCTATTGGTCTGTGACCTGGCCTTGCCGGGCGGCGTGAACGGGCGGCGGGTGGCGGAGACCGGCAGGACATTGCGGCCGGGTATGAAGGTGCTTTTCATCACGGGCTACGGCGATACCGCCGAGGGAGGCAACGCGACGGCGGCGGGTGCGCCCGTGTTGCTGAAGCCATTCACCCTTGATGACCTGGCGAGCCAGGTGCATGCGCTGATGCGCTGAAACGCTGCCGGCGGGTGCTCAAGCGGACGGCAGGCGCCGGGTCGTGCGGATCCAGAACAGCCCCGCCCCCGACAGCAGCATGGCGAACAGCAGGTACACAAAACAGATCAGCAGGCCGAAGAAATAGTAGCGGTCGTAGACACTGGCCGCCCACCACGCAACGCCGCCGTACACCGCCATAACGATGAACGGCAGCCACAGCACCGCAACGCCGGCGCGGCGCCAGCCCGGGGTGTTCACCCGCGGAAATCGAAGCGGCCGGGCGCGCACAAGCAAAGCCAGCGCCGACAGCGCCGGCAGCACAAAGGCCAGCACTGCCAGCACCAGCAGGCCGGCATCCAGGAACGTCGCCACGAACTCGCGCAAAATCAGCTCCTTGCACGGCGCGCATGGGTGGCGCCGTCCCGGACGTTATACACGAGCCGCCGCGCGCATCCTTACAGCTTGGGCGCGTAGCGCACGGTCAGCATCACATTGCGAGGCTCGCCGTAGTAGTTGTTGCTGGACAGCGTGTTGTACGACGGCACGTAGTATTTCTTGTCGAACACGTTATTCACGTTCAGCCCGAAGCTCAGTTCCGGCGTGGCCTGGTAACCCACCCGCGCGTTCCAGATCGTGAATCCCGCCAGCTTGAATTCGCGATCCGAGCTGATCGTCGACGTCTGCGTATTCACGCCGGCGCCCACGCTCAGACGGTTCCACGTGCCCGGCAGCCTGTAGTTGGCCCACAGGCGCAGCATGTGCTTGGGCGTCCAGGTGTTGAAGACCTTGCCCTGGTTGTCCGGATCTTCCAGGAACTTGGTGGTGTTGTAGGCGTAGCCGGCATACAGCTCCAGCCCCTTGACGACCTCGCCCGAAATCTCGGCCTCGACGCCCTGGCTGCGGACCTTGCCGGCCGCGCGCGAGCAGTACCAGCCGTTGCAGGCAAACCCGGCGTCGTAATCGTTGACCGCACGGTTCTTGTGGTCGTAGCGGAACAGCGCAAGCAGCGTATTGACCCGGCCGTCCGCCAGTTCACCCTTCACGCCGACCTCGTAGTTGTTGCCCTCGATCGGTTTGAGGAGGCTGCCCGACACCGTGCGCTCGGTCTGCGGTTCAAACACCGTGGTGTAGCTGCCATACACCGACCAGTTGTCGGTCAGCGAATACACGATGCCGGCGTACGGAATGAACTCGCCCGAGGTCGACGACCTCGTGGTGTCGCCCCCGCCGCTGTAGCTGTAGTCGAACCAGCCGACGCGGCCGCCGCCGATCAGCGCCAGGGATTGCGTGGGCTTGACGCGCCACGTGCCGTAGATGCCCTTCTGCCGGATGTCGTAGGCGCTTCGCGAATCGTAGCCGCTGGCGGCGACGATGGAATCAATGTCCTGCCACGGACGGTGATGGTCCAGATCGAAGATATTGCCGCCGCTTTCCCACGAGCGGGTGAATCGGTCATTCGTCGTGAGCTTGGAGTAGTTGGCGCCGATCACCACTTCCTGTGCCATGCCCCAGGCGGTGAAGTCACCCGCCACCGACATGTCCATGCCGCGCTGGCGGCTCGTGAAGTCCACGCCGAAATTGCCGTAGTCCAGTCCGCTGCCGTCACGCTGCACGGGTCCGGTGACGCGCTGGTGCACGGTCGTGTTGTCTTCGTCCATCGCCACGCCGGCAAGCCTGAAACGCCACGAGGAATTGAAGCGATGCGTGACGTCGGCGTTGAAGATGGTCTGGTCGTTGGTGGCGCGGTTCCAGGTCGAGCCGGTGAACGTCGAGCGCGGCAAATCCAGGCTGCCGCCATCTTCATAACGGGGATAGCCGACGAACATGGGCCGCGACTTGCTGTACCGGTTGCTGACGCCCAGGCCCACCGTCGTGTTCTCGGTGATGTCGTAGTCCAGCGCGGCATACATATTGCGCGTCCTGTCCCACACGTAGTCGATGTACGAATGGCTGCGGTCTTCGTCCAGCACCACGCGGCCGCGCAGCGTGCCCGATTCATTGAGCGGGCCGCCTGCATCCAGCGTCAGGCCGTAGTGGTCCCAAGACCCCACCTTGCCCGTCACGACCACCGACGGTTCCGCGCCACCGCGCTTGCGCACCAGATTGATCGCGCCGCCGGGGCTTCCCGCGCCTTGCAGCAGGCCGGCTGCGCCGCGCAGGATCTCCACGCGGTCATAAAACACCAGCGAATCCTGCTCCCAGTTGCCCAGGCTGTAGCTGTTGCGCAGCAAGGACACGCCGTCGTATTGCAGCAGATCCACGGGGAAGCCGCGCGAATTGATCGCGACGCCGGCGCCCACGCCCTGCACGCCCACCATGCCCGCCGTGTTGTTGATCGCGTCGGGCAGGCTGGTCATGTCCTGGTCGTCCATCCGCTGCCGCGTCAGCACGGTGATGGATTGCGGAATGTCTTTGAGCGCCTGCGCCGTCTTGCCGATGGTGACCGCCGGCGACGTGTACGAACCCGTGCCGTCCGTCGTGGTGTTGTAGGAGCCCGTGACCGTCACGGGCGCCAGCGTCGCTGCGGCTTCGGCCGGGGCCTGCCGCAGGCGATAGCCGCCCTCGGCGCGCGCAACCGCTTGCAGGCCCGTGCCGGCCAGCAGGCGATCGAGCGCGGCGTCCACCGCGTACGTGCCGGTCAGTCCCCGCGTCGTGGCGCCGGTCGTCAGGCCCGGATCGGAGGCCACCATCACGCCCGCCTGCACGCCAAACGTGCCCAGCGCCGCGCTCAGCGGCCCGGCGGGAATGCTGAACGCAATGGCACGCGGCGCCTGGGCCTGAGCATGCACCGCCACCGGCGCCAGGACGGCAACCGCGGCAAGCGGTGCGAAACGCCGCAATGCGGCGCTCAGCGCCGTGCGGCGCAGGGGGAGGCGGACAAGCGCCGCAGCGCTCGCGGCGCGGACAGGACGAGGTGACATTGGAAGGGTTCCCAGGCTCATGAAAGGTCGGCGCAGCCGCGACACACAGGGCTGCTTTCCTTACATGAAGCGCGAGATTGGAATATCCGCCGTTGCTGTTACAAAAAAGCGGTCACCGTCACCCAGTAACGCGTATAGCGGCGCACCTGCACCGGGAGGATCTCTTCAAGCATGGCCAGCACCTTGTCGGTGTCGCCCAGCGGGAACGCCCCCACCACACGCAGCCCGGCGGCCGCGTCCGTGCAATGCAGCAGGCCCGGGCGGTAGCGACCCAGTT
>CBHWAL010000328.1:0-5881 GCA_966111495.1 uncultured Achromobacter sp.
ACATGCGGCACGGAACCGCTGCCCTGCGAGGCGTAGTTGATTTCGCCCGGATGCGCCTTGGCGTAGGCAACCAGTTCCTTCAGGTTGTGCACCGGCAGCGACGGATGCACCGTCACCACGTGCGGAGACACGGCGATCATGCCGACCGGCTTGAACGAATCGGCGCTCCAGCGCAAGCCGGTGAACATCGACGGATTGCCCGCGTGGTACATCGAGTACGAGGCCAGGAGCGTATAGCCGTCGGGCCGCGCGCCCGCCACGACGCCATAGGCAATGTTGCCGCTCGCACCCGCTCGGTTGTCGATGACGGTGGGCTGGCCCAGGCCCGTCGCAAGCGGCTCGCTCGCCAGGCGCGCGGCCAGATCCACGATGCCGCCCGGCGGCACCGGCACCACGATCGTGATCGGATGCGTCGGAAAATCCTGCGCGGCCGCCAGCGGCGCGAGCAGCGAGAACGAAAGGGCGATCAGTTTGCGCAACATGGAGGTGACCTGGGGCAGCGGCGGGTTGTCAGGCGCGTTCGGCCAGTTCGGCGCGCACGATCGCGGCGCCTTCGACCATGGCCTTCATCTTGCCGTAGGCCACGTCGCGCGGCAGATACTTCAGGCCGCAGTCGGGCGCGATGATCAGGCGCTCGGGCGACACGTGCGGCAACGCGCGGCGGATGCGGGCTGCGACCACGTCGGGATGCTCGATCTCATTGGTGGACAGATCCAGCACGCCCAGCATGATTTCCTTGTTGGACAGGCCATCCAGCACGGCGCAGTCAAGGTTCGACTGCGCGGTCTCGATCGAGATCTGGTGCGCCGAGCAGCCGCACAGTTCCGGCAGGAACGAATAGCCGTTCGGACGCGCATGGATCACGGCGGCGTAGCCGAAGCAGATGTGCACTGCGGTGCGGCCCGTCACGCCTTCGAGGGCGCGGTTCAGCACCTCGACGCCGTACTCCCGGGCTTTCTCGGGGCGCGCCTGCATGTAGGGCTCGTCGATCTGCACCACGTCGGCGCCGGCGGCGAACAGGTCACGGATTTCTTCGTTGACGGCTTGGGCATAGTCGTAGGCCATTTCGGCCTCCGACTTGTAGAAATCGTTCTGGGCCTGCTGCGCCATGGTGAACGGACCCGGCACCGTGATCTTGATCTGGCGGTCCGTGTTCACGCGCAGGAATTGCACGTCGCGCACCTGCACGGCGTGCTTGCGGCGGATCTTGCCCACGACGCGCGGCACGGGATTGGGGTGGCCGCTGCGATCCAGGGCCTCGCCGGGGTTGTCGAGATCCACCCCTTCGAGCGCGGTGGCAAAGCGATTGGAATAGCTTTCACGGCGAACTTCGCCGTCCGTGATGATGTCGATGCCCGCATTTTCCTGGTCGCGGATCGCGAGCAGCGTGGCGTCGTCCTGCGCTTGCTCCAGCCACTCCGGCGCGACGCGCCACAGTTCCTTGGCGCGCACCCGCGGCGGAAAGCGATCGCCAAGACGCTTGCGATCGATCAGCCAATCGGGTTGGGCATACGAACCGACGAGCGTGGTGGGCAACAGGATGGACATGCGAACTCCGGACGGAAAAGGCGCAAAAAGCGGACCCGGGTTTATAGGCGATATAGCGTGAATTGGGTTTGCGGGCAGATTGAAGAAAATTCATGCAACACAACGCCCGCCCGGCGCATGGTGCGGCGGGCGGGCGGTTTCAATACAACGCGTATTGCAGTTTGAAGAGCTTACGTCGCCGCGCGGAAGCGGTTACGCAGGTCGCGGATCTGGTCGTGGTTGCGCAGCACGCCCTGATACTGGCGTTCGACAACCGCGCGCACGTTGTCGGGCAGCGTTTCCTTGAGCGCCTTTTCGTAGTCCGCCTTGGCCACGTCCTCGCCTTTCTCGCATTCCTCGAGCAGCGTCAGGTCGGTGCGGCTGGACACCGCCGCCTTGATGTTCGTCCAGCCACGATGCATGGCGCCGGCCACCGTGCCGCTGTCCTCGGGCTCGCCGCCCAGTTGCGTCACCAGGGTCTGCAACTCCGTGGCGCCGGCCGCGCAGTCGCGCGAGCGGTTGCGAAACAGTTCCTGCATCTCGGGCGCCTTCGCGTCTTCAGCGGCCGCGGCAAAGCCCTTTTCGCCGTTCTTCGACGTTTCGATCAGATTGTTCAGCACCTTGATTACATGTTCGGCCATGTTGGTCTCCTGGGTTTGGAAGGATCAGGCGGCGCAGGCCGCCTGGGAATTGGAGACTCAGCAAGTGGCGTGCCTGGCTGGGTGATGGCGTGGTTGATCGCCGGGATGATCGCGTTGCAGATCGCCTGTGCGCTACACGCGCGGGCACGTGGAGCCGGCTTTCAGCGCATCCAGTTCCTGATCCGACATCTCCAGCGCCAGCGAGGCCATCGCGCACGTGACTGCCAAGGCGTTGCGCATTTCGTCTTCCAGAATGATGTCCGGCACGTCGCCGCGCGACAGAATATGGCGCACGCGCGAATCAGGCTTCTCGAAGCCGGCCACCAGCCGCAGGGCGGGGATGCCTTGCTTGGCGAAGTTGGCGTGATCGGAGTTCGGCATGAAGGGCAGCCAGTGCGACACCGGCACACCCGCGCGCGCGGCCGTGTCGTCGACCACGTCCGCCAGCGCCGGATAATCGCTGATCAGCGCGCAGAGGGTGTCATCGCCTGCCACCGTGTCCAGATTGATGTCGAGTTTCAGGCGTTGACGCTCTGCTGTGGGCATGTCGGCCAGGTAGCGTGCCGACCCGGCCAGCGCCCATTCCTCGGCGGTGAAGAAGCAGATGCGCAGGCCCGGTGTGTCCGGACCCAATTGCTTGGCGAGCAGCCGGGCCGCGGCCAGCGCGACGGCGACGCCCGTGGCATTGTCCAGCGCGCTTTGGCCCAGATCGTGACCGTCCATGTGGGCGCTGATCACGATCCGGCTTTCGCGGCCGCCAGGCAGGTCCAGGACGCCGGCGCAGGCCATTGAATCGCGCAATTCTTCTCCCCGGATATGCAACCGCACGCGCGCGTCAGCGGCTGCCGTCACCGCCGATGCCGCTTCGTGGCCGATGTACGCCGCGGGGATGCCCGCACCGTCACGTGGGCGGCCAGAGGACCCGGACAACGGGCCAGCGCCAGGCAGCGGGTTTGCGATGAGAAAGGCAGCGGCCCCTTGCGCCACCGCCATGTCGTACTTGCGGCGGCGGTGCACGTGCGTTTGCGAGAACGGATACTCATGGCGCACGAGCACGACCTTGCCACGCACGGATTCGCCGGCACGTTCAAAGTCTTCCGGCCGGCCCGCGCCCAGATCCAGGATCACGCCCTCCAGCCCCTGGCCGTCAGTGGACGCGGAGCGCAGCAGGGGAACGCATTCCAGCTCCATGGGCGTGTCGCCCAGCAGGGTCAGATTGCTGGACAGGCAACGCCACCCGTCATAGGGCACCGGCACGCGCCGCACGTCGGACCCGATTTCGCGAAGGCGAGCCAGCGCCCAGTCCATGGCCGCCTCGTCCTGCCCGGAGCCGGACAGGCGTCCGCCAAATCGGCAGATGGTCTGAAAATCGCTCATCAGGGCCGCGTCGTCGGTGGCCGCTTGCTGCCAGCGTGTTGTCATTGATGTCTCCGGCGCTGCGCGCCTGGCGCGCGGCGCTGCAACGTTGGTATTCGAAGGTGATGTTGGCGCGCTGCACCAGGTCGGCCCAGCGCGCAAAGTCCTGCGCCAGCAACGCGTTCAGCGCGGTGGCGCTGGTGTCCGGCGGAAGGTTCATGCCCACACTCGCCAGCCGTTGCTTGACGGGGTCGGACTGCATGACCTTGGCCATCGCTTCCGACAGCTTCTGGCGTACCGGCTCAGGCGTTCCGGCCGGCGCGACGAGTCCCCACCAGCTTTGCACGGTCAGTCCCGGATAGCCGAGTTCCTGAAACGTCGGCACATCCGGCGTGTCAGCCTGCCGTGCGGGCGAGGACACCGCGATCGGCTTGATCTTGCCGCTCTGGAAGAGGGCAACGGCCGAGGCCATGGTGGTGAAGCTGGCATCGATTTGACGACCAGCCAGGTCATTGACCGATGCGGATGCCCCCTTGTAGGGGATGTGCGCGAGCTTGATCTTGGTGTTCTGCATGAACAGCTCGGCCATCAGATGGGTCAGCGAGCCGTTGCCGCCCGAGCCGATGGAGACGGTGTCCGGCTTGCCGCCGGCGGTCTTCACCAGCGACGGGACGTCCTGCGCCTCGAACCCGGGATTCACAAACAGGTACATGGGCGACAGGCCCAGCAGCGTGATCGGCGCAAAGTCCTTCTTCGCGTCGTACTTCACGCGATCCTTATACAGCGCGGGAACGATGGTGAAGGGCACGTCGGCGAGTAGCAGCGTGTAGCCGTCGGGCGCTTCGGTGGCTACGTAGGCCGTGCCCAGCATCGATCCCGCGCCCGGGCGGTTTTCAACAACGACGGGCTGGCCAAGCTGGGCGCTCAACTGGTCGCTGATGGCGCGGGCGACGACGTCTGAGCTGCCGCCGGCTGAGTACGGCACGACGATCTTGACGGGTTTATCGGGATAGGCGGCCGACGCGGACTGTGCGGCGGCAAGGAGCGTAGGGAGGGCCAATGCGGCCAGCAGTTTTTTCCACTTGAACATGATTTTTATGGTGATCCATGAATAATTCACGTCATTGTGGTGGCTGCATTTTCCGCGGGCAAAGGAAGTATGCGCATGGGATATTCCAAATGGGAATACCGAAAACGGGCTGATCCTTACGCCATTTCCGCGTAGCGCCGCGTTCGACCATTCAGCGCCTGGCCTTGGGCGATGACCCAGTCGCAGAACGCCTGACAGTAAGGTCCGCCGACGTTGGGCCGAGGCTGCATCAGGTGATAGCCATAGCGGCCTTCCACCGTCTCTTTGAACGGCCGAACCAATTGTCCGGATTCCAGATGGTCCAGCACCATGCACAACGGCATGATGCCCGCACCCAATCCGTTCAGCACGGCAGGCAGCAGGATCGAAAAGCCTTCGTACTCTGGCGCCGTGGCGGCAGGGCCGGACCACAGCGGAGCGACGTCGGCTCGCCATTCGTCCCAGCCGTAACCGCGCTGGGCACGCTTGAGCAGCGGCAATTGGGTGATGTCATCCACCGACTTCACGGGATGGCGTTCCAGCAGCGACGGCGCCGCGACCAGCGTCATCTCGCGGCCGCAGAGATACTGTGCGCTCATGCCCGAGACGTAGCCCGTGTGAAGCTGGATCTCCGCGTCGAATCGTTCAGAGCGGTCGCGAGCATGGAGCAGGCGCGGGCGAATGTTGACGCGGATCTCGGGGTGCAGTTCGAAAAACTCGGCCAACCTGGGCAGCAGAAAGAACTGCGCAAAGGACGGCGACACCGCCACGTTCAGGGCCACGCGCGAGGCGGGATTGGCGACCAGCGCGTCGGCTTCGTCGATAAGGCGCACCGCAGCGCTGATGCGTTCCAGGTAGAGGGCGCCAGCGTAAGTTAGCCGCAGGCCGGCGGGCATGCGCTTGAAGAGCGCCGTGCCCAACCGGTCTTCCAACGCCGCCACGTGCTTGCTGACCGCGCTTTGGGTCAGGTTCAGCACTTCGCCCGCACGGCTGAAATTCAAGGTTTCCGCGGCAGTGAGAAAGATGCGCAGCGAGGAGAGGGAATTACGGGTGCCTTTCATGCGGGTGCGTGACGGTAATGGGGCGCTGATTGGGCGCTAATGGTACTTCGCGCGTCTGAATACAGTGAACGGATCGATCCCCGTTCGTTCAACTGCCATGAAATGAAGGTGCTCTGTGTGTTTTTATTCTTTGTAAAAAAACGTTGCAAACCGGTATAGTGATGCGCCTTACCGCGTGCCGACCGCTGCGTCGCCGTCGCCGCCCTGGATTGTTCCGCATCGCCAAC
>CBHWAL010000329.1:0-5871 GCA_966111495.1 uncultured Achromobacter sp.
GCCAAGCGCGAGTTCAGCTTCTCGATGGGCGGCTGGCCGGCTGAAACGGGTGAAGCATCGGCGCTGTTCCAGTTGTGGGTCGCCACGCTGGACTCGCCCGTCAGCCTGGGCACCAGCAACTACGGCGGCTTCTCGAACGCCGACTTCGACAAGGTCTACAAGCAGGCCATCGTGACGGTTGACCCCGCCAAGCGCGAAAAGCTGCTGCAGGAATCCACCCAGATCGCCCTGGACAACGTGCCGCTGATCCCGCTGCACTTCGAAAGCAGCATCTGGGCCTTCCGCAAGGGCATCTCGTACGAAGGCCGCCGCGACCAGTACACCCTGGCCACCTCGGTCAAGCCCGACGCCAAGTGAGCCGGCAGGGCTGAGTAAGGAAGAAACGGCTGCCTCGCGCAGCCGTTTTGCCTTGTGGCGGCGCAATTACGCCCCGCTTTGCCCGAGCCCCCCGCCCCATCCCCTACAATCGTCTCGCTTCATCGGAACCGCCATGCCCACGTCTTTGCCCCCGTCTTCGTCCGCCCCTGCCCCCCGTCCTTTCCTGTTGGCCTGTCCGGACCTGTCGGCCGAGCGCCTGGGCAACACCGACACGCCCGGCGTCTGGCATTTCGATTCCGGCGCGCCCGGCAAGCGGGTGATGCTGAGCGCGCTGATCCACGGCAACGAGCTGTGCGGCGCCTGGGCGCTGAAGGACCTGCTTGCCGCTGGCCTGCGCCCGCGCCGCGGCACGCTGACGCTGGCGTTCTGTAACCTGGCGGCCTTCGACCGCTTCGACTCCCGCAATTACGCCCCCGCGCGCTTCGTGGACGAAGACATGAACCGCGTCTGGAGCGAGGACAAGCTGTCCGCGCCGATCACGCAAGAGCGCCGCCGCGCCGCCGAGCTCCGCCCGTGGGTGGAACAGGCCGACTGGCTGCTCGACTTCCACTCGATGAGCAATTCCGACGTGCCGCTGCAGCTGACCGGTCTGGAACAGCGCAACATCGATCTGGCGCTGGCCCTGGGCAATCCCGCCACCATCATTGCCGACGCCGGCCATGCGGCCGGCGTGCGCATGCGCGATTTCGGCCGCTTCGGCGAAGCCGGCGACAACGGCACGCGGTCCCTGCTGATTGAATGCGGTTTTCACGGCGCCCCCGAGGCGCGCGGCGTGGCTGCCGACCAGATGGCGCGCTTTCTGGTGCAGGCCGGCACGGTGGACCGCAGCGACATCCCCGCCGCCTGGTTCGCGCCCGGCGCGCCGTTGCAGCGCGCGCTGCGCGTCACGCACGCCGTCGCCGCCAAGAGCGCCGATTTCCGTTTTGCCGAGCCCTGGAAGGGCCTGGAGATGCTGCCCCAAGCGGGCACCGTCATCGGCTGGTCGGAAGGCGAACCCGTCACCACCCCGTACGACAACTGCGTGCTCATCATGCCGTCCACCGCCAACCTGCGGCCCGGCGTCACCGTCGTGCGCCTGGCGCAGCCGATTGCCTGACGCACGGCCTGCCAAATTCCCGGCTTTTCCCCAACCCTGAGCCCACCAAGGAAATCATCTCGTGGCCTTGTTCATCCTACGCAGACTGATACAGAGTCTGTTCGTGCTGCTGGCCGTGTCGGTCGTGGTCTTCTTCGCGGTCTATGCCGTGGGCGACCCGATCGAACTGCTGGTCAGCCCTGAAGCCAGTCAGGCCGCGCGCGAGGCGATGATCGCCCGCCTGGGCCTGGACCTGCCGGTGTGGCAGCAGTACACCGGGTTCCTGTGGCGCGCGCTGCACGGCGACCTGGGCACCTCGTTCGTGCACGGCATCCCGGCGATCGAGCTGATCGTGCAACGCATTCCGGCCACGTTCGAGCTCGTGATCGTCGCGATCATGCTGACCTGTGTGATCGGCATTCCGCTGGGCCTGGTCGCGGGCCTGTACCGCGACGAGTACGTGGGCCGCGGCATCATGGCCTCGTCCGTGCTGGGCTTTTCGCTGCCGAATTTCTGGCAGGGCATGATGCTGATCCTGCTGTTCGCCGTCTGGCTGGGCTGGCTGCCGGCCACCGGCCGCGGCGACACGGTGACCGTGCTGGGCGTGCGCCTGTCCATCCTGACCGCCGACGGCTGGTCGCACCTGATCATGCCCGCCATCAACCTGGCGCTGGCCAACATCGCCCTGGTGCTGCGCCTGACGGCCTCCGGCGTGGTGGAAGCCCGCAGCCAGGACTACGTGAAGTTCGCGCGCGCCAAGGGCGTCAAGCCCGGCCGCATCGTGCGCCGCCATATTCTGCGCAACATCCTGAGTCCGGTGGTCACGGTGATCGGCATGGAGTTCGGCACGCTGATCGCCTACTCGACCATCACCGAGACCGTGTTTGCGTGGCCCGGCATGGGCAAGCTGCTGATCGACAGCGTGTACCAGCTCGACCGCCCCGTCGTCGTTGCCTACGTGATGCTGGTCACGCTGATCTTCGTCATCATCAACCTGGTTGTCGACATCCTGTACGCGGCGCTCGACCCGCGCGTGCAGCTCGTGGCCCCCGCTCATTGAACCGCCATGGCTAACTCTCCCAATCCCGGCCGCACCCGCACCGTCCAGCCTCTGGCCGAGACGCCCCGGCGCGCCGCCATTCTGAAAAAACTGCATGCGCGCCCCACGGTACGCGGCTCCGTCATCGCGCTGTCCGTCCTGATCATCCTGGTGGTCTTTGCACCGTTCTTTGCGCCGCAGAATCCGTACGATCTTGCCAACCTGTCGCTCATGGACGGACGCCTGGCGCCGCGCCAGGCGCTGATGGACGGCAGCATCGCCTGGCTGGGCACCGACGACCAGGGCCGCGACATGCTCAGCGCCATCCTGTATGGCCTGCGCATCAGCCTGATGGTGGGCCTGTCCGCCGTCGTGCTGGCAACCGCCATCGGCGGCGCGATCGGCCTGGTGGCCGCCTACATCGGCGGCTGGGTCGACACCGTGCTGATGCGCATCGTCGACTTCATCCTGGGCTTTCCGACCATTCTCGTGGCGCTGGTGCTGCTGGTGGTGCTGGGCCGCGGGGTCGACAAGGTGATCCTGGCGCTGGTCCTGGTGCAATGGGGACACTACGCGCGCATCATGCGCAGCCGCGCCCTGCAGGAACGCCGCAAGGAATACGTCGAGGCCGCCGCCAACCTGGGTTTTCCGGCCTGGCGCATCATGCTCTTTCACCTGTTGCCCAACTGTCTGGGTCCGGTGATGGTGTTTGCCACCATCCAGATCGCGACCGCCATCGCGCTGGAAGCGACGCTCTCGTTCCTGGGCGTGGGCGTGCCGATCACTGAACCGTCGCTGGGCCTATTGATCTCCAACGGCTTCCAGTACCTGCTGTCGGGCGACTACTGGATCAGCCTGTTCCCGGGCATTGCGCTCCTGGTGCTGATCCTCTCCATCAACATCGTGGGCGACCGCCTGCGCGAAAGCCTGGACCCGAAGAGATGAGCCCCCCCCCGAAGCGCTGCGCGCCTCCCCCTCAAGGGGGGCATGCCTGCGGACCGGCAGAGCCCGGATCCGCGGCATCCCGATCAGGCAGCATTCGCTACATGCGTGGCGGATGGGCTTTGCTCTGTGGACAATTGAAATGAGCGAAAACATTCTTGATGTGCGCGGCCTGCGCACTGCATTCCATACCGAGGCCGGCGCGTGGCTGGCGGTCGACGGTGTCGACCTGACCGTGCGCCGTGGCGAGATCGTGGGGCTGGTGGGCGAATCCGGTTCCGGCAAGTCCGTCACGGGCTTTTCGCTGCTGGGTCTGATCGACCCGCCGGGGGAAGTCGTCGACGGCGAGGTCAAGTTCAAGGGCACGGATCTGCGCAAGCTGTCCGAAGAGCAGATGCGCCAGCTTCGCGGCAACCGCATCGCCATGATCTTTCAGGACCCGCTGATGACGCTGAACCCGGTGCTGCGCATCGGCGAGCAGATGATGGAAGCCATTCTGACGCACGAGGACGTACCGCGCGCCCAGGCCGAGGAACGCTGCCGCGAGGCGCTGGCCATGGTCGGCATTCCGTCGCCGGAGACGCGCTTAAAGAGCTATCCGCACGAGTTCTCGGGCGGTATGCGCCAGCGCGTTGCAATCGCCATTGCGATGCTGAACAAGCCCGATCTCATCATCTGCGACGAGCCCACCACGGCGCTGGACGTCACCATCCAGGGCCAGATTCTCTACCGCATGCAGCAGATCTGCCGCGAGCACAACACGGCGCTGATCTGGATCACCCATGATCTAGGCGTGGTGGCCGAGCTGGCGGACCGCGTGGCCGTGATGTATGCCGGCCGCATCGTGGAAAGCGGCCCGGTCGAACAGGTGCTGGACGCGCCGCGCCACCCCTATACCCGGGGCCTGCTGGATTCCATGCCCGGCGCGACGCAGCCGGGTGCGCGCCTGCACCAGATCAACGGCATGGCGCCCAGCCTGGCCGGCCGTCCGTCGGGCTGTGCGTTCCGGCCGCGCTGTAACAACGCGGTCACGCGCTGCACCGAGCAGGCCCCCTCCGTCACCACCGAAGGTTCGCGCAGCTATCGCTGTTACGTGCCGATTGCCCGCGAGGCACAGTAAGCCATGAGCCAAGCCGATACCCCCGTCATCGAGCTCAAGAACGTCCACAAGCGCTTCGAGCAGCGGCCTGACCTGGCCCAACGCATTCTCGCCCTGACCGGCCGCCCCATCGACCGCCGCACCGTGTACGCGGTGAACGGCGTGGACCTGTCCATCAAGCGCGGCGAAGTCGTGGGCCTGGTGGGCGAGTCCGGTTGCGGCAAGTCCACGCTGGGACGCGTCGTGGCCGGCCTGCATCGCCAGACCGAAGGCGAACTGCTTTACCAAGGACAGGACGCCAACCGCCTGCGCGGCGCCGGCAAGCTGGCGTACACGCTGGGCGTGCAGATGATCTTCCAGGATCCGCAGGCGTCGCTGAACCCGCGCCAGCGGCTGCGGCAGATCCTGGGCGAATCGCTCAAGGTCCACAAGCTGGCGCCCCCGGCCGAGATTCCCGGCCGCATCGACCAGGCGCTTACGGAAGTGGGCCTGGACACGGAGTACCGCGACCGCTTCCCGCACCAGATTTCGGGAGGCCAGCGCCAGCGCATCGGCATCGCCCGCGCGCTGATGGTGGCGCCCAAGTTCCTGGTCTGTGACGAACCCGTGGCCGCGCTGGACGTGTCGATCCAGGCGCAGGTGATCAACCTGTTCATGGACCTGCGCGAACAGCACGGCTTCACGTACCTGTTCATCAGCCATGACCTGGGCGTGGTCAAGCACATCTCGGACCGCGTCGCGATCATGTATCTGGGTAAGATCGTCGAGATCTCGACGTCTGCCGAAATCTTTGCCCGCGCCAACCACCCGTACACGCAGGCCCTGATGGCCGAAGTGCCGGACGTGGCGCGCCGCGGCCGCAAGTTCACGCCGATCAAGGGCGAGATTCCGTCGCCGCTGAATCCGCCCTCCGGCTGCACGTTCAATCCCCGTTGCCCCCACGCCATGCCGCGCTGCCGCGAAGTGGCGCCGGCCCTGAAAGAAATCTCTGCGGGCCACTGGTCGGCCTGCCACCTGAACGAAGCGAGCGCCTGATGAAACCTTCCGATATGTCCAACGTGGACCGCATCGCCATCGAAATGGGCCACGCCGGCCGCAACACCATCCTGTACGTGGACGAGGACCGGAACCACGACCGTCCGTTCAAGCTGCAGACCTACCGCCCCTACGGCTACACGCCGGACCGCCCGGTGGTGATCGTGCAGCACGGCGTGCTGCGCAACGGCGACGAATACCGGGACTTCTGGGTCGAGGCCGCGGACAAGCACAAGCTGCTGATCGTGGCGCTGACGTTCTCGAACGAGATCTGGCAGGGCGTTGAGAGCTACAACAACGGCC
>CBHWAL010000330.1:0-5821 GCA_966111495.1 uncultured Achromobacter sp.
GCAGATCTGGTTCCAGATCGCGGCCTTCGGCGCACTGCTGATCGCGTGCGGCATCGCCAGCTTCATCATCCAGCTCGTGGTCAGCTACCGCCGCCGCGACCAGTTGCGCGACACCACGGGCGATCCCTGGGACGGACGCACGCTCGAATGGTCCACCTCGTCGCCGCCGCCCGTTTACAACTTTGCGTTCACCCCCCGGGTGCACGACCTGGACGCCTGGTGGCAGATGAAGCAGCACGGCTACCAGCGACCGCAGCAGGGATTCATTCCGATCCACATGCCGAAGAACACCTGGGCGGGCATCGTGCTGGCCGGGATCAGCGTGGTGCTGGGTTTTGCGCTGATCTGGCACATGTGGCCGCTGGTGGTGCTGTCGTTTGCGGCGCTGATCCTGGTGTCGATCATCCATACCTTCAACTACAAGCGCGACTACTACGTGCCGGCCGCTGAGGTCGTCGCCACGGAAGACGCCCGTTCAAGGCTGCTAGCGCAACATGTCTGATACCCTCGCCCACCCCATGCCCGGCGGCGCCGCGCCGTCCCAGGAACCAGTCTTCTACGTTCCTGGCGAACATCATCCCAAGAACGGCACGCTGCTCGGATTCTGGGTCTATCTGATGAGCGACTGCCTCATCTTTGCGTGCCTGTTCGCGGTCTACGGCGTGCTGGGCCGCAGCTTCGCGGCGGGCCCATCCGGCGCGGACCTGTTCGACCTGCAGCTGGTGGCGGTGAACACGTCGTTGCTGCTGCTGTCGTCCATCACCTACGGGTTCGCGATGCTGGAGATGCGGCGCAACCGCATCGGCGCCACGCAGTTGTGGCTGGCGGTGACCGGCATCCTGGGCCTGGGCTTTCTGTCGCTGGAAATCTACGAATTCTGGCACCTGATCCACCAGGGCGCCGGCCCGCAGCGCAGCGCCTTCCTGTCGGCGTTCTTCACGCTCGTCGGCACGCACGGGTTGCACGTCACGTTTGGCATCGTATGGCTGGTGACGTTGATGCTGCAGGTGCGCATGCACGGGCTGATCCCTGAAAACCGCCGCCGCCTGATGTGCCTGTCAATGTTCTGGCACTTCCTGGACCTGATCTGGGTGGGCGTGTTCACCTTCGTGTATCTGATGGGAGTGCTGCCATGACGTCGCACATGGATAACCTGGCGGACACCGGCCACGGCGGCCACGATCATCACGATGGCCACCATGACGATGACGACGGCGCCGGCCACGGCACCTTCAAGAGCTACATGACCGGCTTCGTGCTGGCGGCCATCCTGACGGCCATTCCGTTCTGGCTGGTCATGGACCGCGTCATCGACAGCTCGCGGGTCACCGGCCTGGTGATCCTGGCCTTTGCCGTCGTGCAGATCGTGGTCCACATCATCTACTTCCTGCACCTGGACACCAAGTCCGAAAGCGGGTGGAACATGTTGGCGTTAATATTCACGCTCGTGCTGGTCGTCATTACGCTCAGCGGATCCATCTGGATCATGTACCACTTGAACTCCAACATGATGCCCATGTCCCCGCATGACATGCGCAAGATGCCCTGATGGCTGCAGTCAAAGACATTTCTTCACGCGACACCTCCCGTAATCCGCGCAGCAAGGCAACCCTGGTCATCCTGGGGTTGCTGGCTGTTGCCATCTTCGCCGGGCTTTGCGCCCTGGGCACCTGGCAGGTGCACCGGCTGGCCTGGAAACGCGCGCTGAACGCGCAGGTGGATCAGCGCGCCCACGCGCCGGCCACGCCCGCCCCCGGCAAGAACGAATGGGCGCAACTGACGCAGGACAACGCCGAATACCGCCACGTCACCGCGTCCGGCACCTACCACTTCGACAAGCAGACGCTGGTGCAGGCGGCCACCGAACTGGGCAGCGGCTATTGGGTCATGACGCCGCTGCAGTTGGCGGAAGGCGGCACCGTGCTGGTGAACCGGGGCTTCGTGCTGCCGGCATGGCGCAAGGACGCGGCCAATAGCGCCCAGCCGCCCGCGCCGGGCCAGGTCACGGGCCTGCTGCGCATGGGCGAACCGGCCAGCGGCTTTCTGCGCAACAACGACCCGGCCGCCAACCTCTGGTATTCACGCGATCTGCCCGGCATCGCGGCGGCGCGCGGGCTTGCCGATGTGGCGCCCTACTTCATCGACGCCGACGCCGCGTCCAGCCCCGGCAAGGATGCCGCCCGCGAGCCGGTGGGCGGGCTTACGATGATCAACTTCCCGAACAACCATCTGACGTATGCGATCACCTGGTATGCGTTGGCGCTGATGGTGATCGTGGGCGTGGTGATCTTCGTGCGCGAGGAAAAGCGCGCGCGCCGGCCGGACTGATTCGCCGGCACGCAAACACAACGGCGCCCCTCAAGGCGCCGTTATTGTTTCCAAGACGGTGTCAGACACCCGGCGAAGAGGGCCGTCAGCTCGGGCGAACGGAGCAGTGGGTGTCTGACACCTTGCCCCACGAAGACCGGTCTCGCCAGCGACAACGGTGCCCAAAAGGGGCACCGTTGTCGTTTCATCTGCCGACGAATACGGCCCCCCCGGGATCAGCAGGCCGGCCAGCGGATGCTGCCCGCCTCGGGGCACACCCACGAACCCTGCAGCCGCGCCCGGATTTCCGCCAGGCTTTGCTCCACCAGCAGCTCGCCGTCGCGGAACACCGGCACCAGCGCCCCGCCCGCCGCCTGTTCGGGCGTCTGTTGGTCGTGCAGCACAAAGCCGTCCGGCGTCTCGTCCACGCGCAGCAAGCCCTTGGCGGATTTCTTCACGCCGGAATCGGTAACCGGGTCCTTGACCAGTTCCTGCGGCTCGCCGTTGACCTCGGCATACGTGGCCTTCAGCGCCCAGCCGAAGGTGTCGCGGGTCAGGTACTGATAGGTGTACGAACCGATGCCCAGCACCACGTTGCCCGACGCAAAGCCCTTGCGTTCCAGGCGCACCAGGATGTCGCGCCCCCGGGTCAGCGTGATGGAATCGCCGTAGATCAGGCCGACGTGTGGATCCAGCAGCTTGTAGCCGCGATCGGTCTCCACGCCGCCGAACGTGTCCCACAGGCATTGCACCGCACCCTTCACCTCGGGCGCACGCAGCGTCTGCTGCGCGCTGGCGTCCTCGCCCAGCAGCCAGTACGTGCCCGTGGACGCATCGCGTACGGCTTCAAAGCCCGCGGCCTGCGCCGCTTGCAGGGCGGCGCGGTCCTGCACGCCCGGCACGTCGGTGCAGAAGTAGCCGGTCAGAATCTTCACGGGGTCGCCGGAATCAGGCCGGAACACGACCTTGGCGTTGCCCAGCGCATCCGGCTGGCGGCTCATGATCTCTGACTTGAGCGCCGCGGCAAAGTCCGTCACCACCTGCCAGAAGTCCCAGGTGTCAGACACCACCGACACGATGCCCGCCGGATACACCTCTTTGACCAGGCGGCGGATGGTCTCGATCTCGCCTTCCTTGCTGCCCAGGCACATCACGGAGTGCTCCGTCGCGGGCACCGAGCCGCCGATGAGCTCCCGGTCGGAATCCGCGTTGTAGATGTCTTCCAGGTAATCAATGGCCGGGATCGTGTCGGTGCCGGTGAAGGACAGCAGGTGACCCGCGCCGCACTTGCGCGCGTCGTACAGGCCGGCCATGCCGCGCATCGAGAAGTCGTGGCCCTGCCAGTCCACGAAGGCCATCGGGCTGCCGGTCAGTTGCGCGAAATAGGTCAGCAGCTTGCGGTATTCGAAGGCGATGGTGGCGACAGTGGACGGCTTCCAGGACTCGCAGCTGAACAGGGTTTCGATGTAGGTCACCAGCCAGGCGAATTCCGGCCGGGTGTTGATGAACGTGACCGGCGGCACGCGGATGTCGACGCGCGCGCCTTCGGGCACCGAGCGGATTTCCAGCGGCAGGTAGCCCAGGTCGTGCAGCGCCTGCAGGTGATCGACCGTGACCGCGCCCTTGCCCAGCGCGTTGTCCACGCGGCGTTGGTACTGGCGCACAGCCGTGGTGGCGGGCTTGCCGAAGAATTCGCGGTTGAACAGGCCGATCAGGATTTCCTTGATGAAGCCCTGCAGGCCGAACCAGACGATCTTCTCGTCGAACAATTCCGGCAGCACCGGCGCCAGGCGCGCCGAACGCGGCGTGAAGTTGGCCAGGATCTTGTTCGTGCCCTTGGGGTACTGGAACGGGTCGCCGGTCTTGTAGAAATCCGCCTGCAGGAAGGGATTCAGGCATTTCTAGAGCGTGCGGGCCAGGGTGTCGGGGGCATTCATGGCGGGTTCCTTCTTAGTTGACCAAAACGGCGGTCGCGCCGGGCGCGGCGGCCGCTTCGGTGCGGGTCCAGTCGTAGGCGGTGAAAATCTCGCCGTAACGGGCCTTCAGTTCGGTCAGGCCCTTGCTGAAGATGCCGTGCGTGACATACAGGTAGAGCGGCTGGCGGGTCTTGCCGGCCAGCGCGGCGGCCAGTTCCAGGAACGTGCGTCCGCCGTCGCAGATGTCGTCGACCACCAGCAGCGGCTGGGCCGGGATATCGTCGGGCACGCGGGTTTCAGTGATGCGGCCGGTCTGCGGGTCGCGGACCTTTTCCGCGTAGCGCACGTCCGCCACGCCCAGCGCCTTGGCCAGCGCCTGCACCCGCTTGCGGGCGCCGGCGTCCGGGGCCATCAGCGTGACGCCCTGGGCAAAGGCCGGCGCGGCCAGCGCATTTTTCAGGAAGGCGGCGGCGTCGACCACCCGCACCCGCTGCAACAGCGCCGGCGTGACGTCGCTGTGCGGTTCCACGATGGTGACGGTGGCGTACTGCTGGTCGTTGATGAGCTTGCAGAACACGGCGGCGCCCAGCGCCTCGCCCGGGTTGCAGACGCGGTCCTGGCGGGCGTACGGCACGTAGGGCATGTCCAGGTGCACGGGCGCGGCCGGGTTCAGGCGGCGCAGCGCGTCGGTCAGCAGCAGCAACTGCATGACGTCGTCGGCCGACTTCAGCAAGGCGTGGATGCGGAATTCGCGGACCGCGTCGGCCTGTTCGCGCAAGCCGGCGGGAATGGTGACCTGCATTTCGCCGCCCGGAAACCGGAACGCGGCCGGCGCGTCGGTCGTGCGTTGCCCTTCAATGACTGCGGTGATGGTGAACATGATCGTCCCTTAGTGGCATTTCAAAACTAAGTGACGCCAGTATAAGCCCACTTATTGTTGTTATGCAACTATCTTTGCATTGGAAAAGTTGCGTGCCCGGCATCAGCCGACGCTTCGGTCGAAAAACGTGAAATCCTTCAACCGGTAAAGGCGCGCCGGGCGCTGCGCGCCGCCGACCACTTCGTGAGTGGCCTCGAGCGCGCCCCACGCGTCCCTCTGGCGGCGGAAATTGGACTTTTCCAGCCGGGTCTGCAGGATCGCCTCGTAGGTCTGCTGCAGTTGGGTCAGCGTGAAGCGCTCAGGCAGCAGGAAGAACGGCAGCGTGGAATAGGTGGACTTGCTGCGCAGCCGGTCCACCGCCGCCGTGACGATGTCAGCGTGGTCGAACGCCAGCGGCGGCAATGCGTCCACGCTGACGAAACGAAATTCCGCGCGCGTGGCGGCGGCCAGTTCGGCGGCGGGCACCAGCGCCACATAGGCCACCGACAGCGACCACTGCCGGGGATCCCGGTCCTGGCCGGAGAACACCTGCAATTGCTCCAGATAGCGCGGCTCGAAGCCGGTCTTGTCGCGCAACACCCGCCGGATGCTGTCTTCGGTGGACGTATCCTCGTTGGCGTGCACCACCCCGCCGGGCAGCGCCATCGCGCCTTGATACGGCGCGCGGTCGCGCTGGTGCAGCGCGACTTCCAGGACGGATTCGCGCAGGGTGAGAAGG
>CBHWAL010000331.1:0-5817 GCA_966111495.1 uncultured Achromobacter sp.
GAGGCGCGGGTGGAGTCGTGCTCGCAAGGCCGGCGGCAGGTGCTGATCGACGGGCTGCAGGCGCACCCTGGCTGACAGGGGCGGGCCGAAGGGCAGGCGGCGACGTCCGGCCCGAAACGCGGACCGGGACTTTCAGGCCCGCAGCGCCACGTCCGCAACCGGCGCGCCGGTCATGTCCGCCAATTGGGCCGGCGTCAGGTTGAACACGGTGTGCGGATGGCCGGCGGCGGCCCACAGGCTTTCGTAGTTGAAGAGATCCGCGTCCAGCAGCATCACGGGCTTGACCGCATGGCCGATAGGGCAGACGCCGCCGATGGCGTAGCCGGTCATGTCGCGCACGAAACGCGCATCGGCCTTGGCCAGCGGGCCGACCTGCGCGGCCACCTTGGCTTCGTCAACGCGATTGGCGCCGCTGGCGATGACGAGCACCGGCGCATCGTCGGTGGCGCGGCGAAAGATGATGGACTTGGCGATCTGGGCGACTTCGCAGCCCAGGCCCGCAGCCGCTTCGGCCGAGGTCTTGCCCGACTGGGGCAGCACCACCACGGGCTTGTCGTGCCCCATGTCCACCAGCAGGCGCGCAACGCGCTGGGCGGATTCCGGCAAGGCGGCGATGGATTCTGGCGACATCGTTGAAAACTCCGTTCAAGAAAACAGACGCGCGGGCGGACGTGCGCCGGCGCGCCGCAGACGAGTGTATCAGCGTCCGGCACGCCCGCTGCGGCGCCATGCCGGGCTAGAATGCGGGCCTGGCTCCACGTCCCGATCTCCATGCGTTCCGAACCCGTTCTGCCCCTGCAAACCGCGTCCGTCGGCGGTTACGCCATGTCCTATACCGAGTACGGCAGCGGCACGCCGCTGGTGCTGGTGCATGGCTCGCTGTCCGACGCCCGGTACTGGAAGTCGCAGATGGCGCCGCTGGGGCGTTCCTTCCGGGTGCTGGCCGTGTGCCTGCGCCGGTATTGGCCGGAGACCTGGGACGGCGAAGGCGGCGGCTTTTCGGTCGAGCAACACGCCACCGACGTGCTGGAATTCATCGACACCGTGGCGGGCGGCCCGGCCCATCTGGTGGGCCATTCACGCGGCGGCCGCGTCGCGCTGGAAGCCGCCCTGCGCCAGCCCGATTTGCTGCGCAGTCTGACCCTTGCGGACCCCGGCCTGTCGCTGCCAAGCTGCAAGGATGAACGCGGCGGCTTTCGCCAGCGTGCCCTGACGCTGATCCGGCAGGGCGACATCGAAGAAGGGCTGGCCCTGTTCGTGGACACCGTGACTGGACCCGACACCTGGCAGCGCATGGTGCCGTGGTTCAAGGAGATGGTGCGTGACAACGTGGGCACGCTCTTCGGCCAGGTGGACGAGCAGCCTGACACTTTGACGCCCGCGCAGATCGGCAGCCTGACGATGCCGGTCCTCTTGATCGGCGGGGCGCTCAGCCCGGCGCCCTACCCGGCCGTGCTGGACGCGCTGGCGCAGTGGCTGCCGCAAGCCCTGCGCCTGGATATCGTGGGCTCATCGCACGGCATGAACCTGGGCAATCCGCGCGCCTTCAAGGGCGCCACCCAGTAATTCTTCGGCGGCTGATGCGCTCCCCCGTCTGGGTTCGACCGACGGCGTGTGTTTCAAGCGGCGCAGCACAACGGTGGAGGGGCTGTGCCGCACGCCGCGCAGTTTGTACAGGCGCTTGCGCAGGAATTCCTCGTAGCCCTCCGTGCCCGCCACGGCGACCTTGATGAGGTAGTCGTACTCGCCCGTCACCAGAAACGCCTCGACGACTTCGGGCAGGCGGCTGATCTCTTCGCCAAAGCGCGCCAGCGTATCGTCGTCGTGGTGTTCCAGCGTGACTTCGATCATCACCGTGTCCGGCAAGCCCAGCGCCTTCTGGTTCAGCAAGGCCGCATAGCCTTCGATCACGCCCGCCTCTTCCAGCGCCTTGACGCGGTTCCAGCACGGCGTGGGTGACAGGCCAACCGTTTCGGCCAGCTTCAGGTTCGTCAGCCGCCCGTCCGCGCGCAGCGCGCGCAGGATCTTGCGGTCGGTTTCATCGAGTTTGGGCAATGTGGGCATTGTTGGCGATATATGAAGACAGAATCCCTGCGATATCGGATTCTACAAAAATAAGATTCTTCATATCGCGCCAAACAGGTGTATATCAGGAAACCTATTCTGCGCATGGGCACGTAGACTTTCCCCAAGGCGCGCATCTATCCCGCGCGTCCCGATTCGGCGCTCTTGCTGCGGCACAACCCGGCAGGCGCGCCGGCAGTTCCCACGCAGCAAGCCCGCGCGCCGATCCGCGCGGCTGGAAATCATGCCCATCGCAGCAGCACCCGCAAAACCCGGTCTCGGCCTGTCCGGCACCGTCATGCTCTTCAGCGTCCCGGCGCTATTTGCCTCGAACATGGTGGCGGCCCGCTGGGCCCACGACGCCTACCTTCCCCCTGTTTTCCTCGCGTTTGGCCGCTGGCTGATCGCCCTGCTGATCCTGCTGCCCTTTGCGCTTCCCGCCTTGCGCGCTCACCGCCAGGCGCTGTGGCGCGGCTTGCCGGCGCTGTTGCCGCTGGCCGTGCTGGGGATGGGCGTGGCGGTGGCGCCGCAGTACATCGGCGCGCAAACCACCAGCGCCACCAACATCGCGCTGATCTTTTCGTGCAGCCCGCTGCTGGTGACGCTGCTGGAAGCGGTGATCTGGCGCAAGCCGCTGTCCGCGCCGCGCGCAGCCGGCCTGGTGCTGGCGCTGGGCGGTGTCTTGGTGGTGCTGACGCGCGGCGACGTCAACGTGCTGGCCCGGCTGGCGTTCGGCCAGGGCGACCTGTGGGTGCTGCTGGCGGCCACCGGATGGGCGTTCTATACGGTGCTGCAAAAGCGCCTGACCATGCCCGCTGTGCCCGACAGCGCGCGGTTGGCGACGATGATGCTGGGTGGCGCGCTGGCGCTGGCGCCGTTTGCGGGCATTGAAGCCGCCGCCGGCATGGCGCCCCCCTGGACGGACCCGCGCCTGGCGGCCGTGCTGCTGTTTCTGGCGGTGGTGCCGAGCCTGGGCGCCTATTACGTGTACGGCCGGCTCATCGGCCTGGCCGGTCCCGCGACCGCGGGCCTGTCGATGTTTCTGGTGCCGGTCTACGCGGCGCTGCTGGCGTGGCCGCTGCTGGGCGAGGCGCCGCAGCTTTTTCATGCGTATGGCTTTGCGATGATCCTGCTGGGCGTGAAGCTGGCCGCGTCGAGGCTGCGCCCGGCGGCGGCCGCAGCCGCCGCCTGAAGCATCGCGATCAGCGGCCCGCGCCCTGGGCCGCCATCACTTCCTGCGCCACCTGGCGGGGCGCTTCGGCGTAGTGCTTGAACTCCATCGTGTACGTCGCGCGGCCCTGCGTCAGCGACCGCAGCGACGTCGAATAGCCGAACATCTCGGCCAGCGGCACTTCGGCGCGCACGACCTTGCCGCCGCCGCCCGCGATGTCTTCCATGCCCTGCACCATGCCCCGTCGCGACGACAGGTCGCCCATGACGTTGCCGGTGAAGTCCTCGGGCGTCTCGACCTCGACCTGCATCATGGGTTCCAGCAGCACCGGATCGGCGCGCCGCATGCCTTCCTTGAACGCCATCGAGCCGGCCATCTTGAACGCGTTTTCGTTCGAGTCGACGTCGTGGTACGAGCCGAAGAATAGCGTCGCCTTCACGTCCACGACCGGATACCCCGCGAGCACGCCGGCATTGAGCGCTTCGCGGATGCCCTTGTCCACCGCCGGAATGAACTCGCGCGGCACGACGCCGCCCTTGATGGCGTCGACGAACTCGTAGCCTTTGCCCGCTTCTTGCGGTTCAAGCTTGAGCACCACGTGGCCGTATTGCCCGCGGCCGCCCGACTGTTTGACGAACTTGCCCTCGACCTCGTTGCAAGTCTTGCGGATGGTCTCGCGGTACGCCACCTGCGGCTTGCCCACCGTGGCTTCCACGTTGAATTCGCGCTTCATGCGGTCGACCAGGATCTCAAGGTGCAACTCGCCCATGCCGGAGATGATGGTCTGGCCGGACTCTTCGTCGGTGCGCACACGGAACGACGGGTCTTCCTGCGCCAGGCGGCCCAGCGCAATCCCCATCTTTTCCTGGTCGGCCTTGGTCTTGGGTTCAACGGCCTGCGAGATGACGGGCTCCGGAAAGACCATGCGTTCAAGGATGATGATGTGCGCGGGATCGGTCAGCGTGTCGCCGGTGGTGACGTCCTTGATGCCCACGGCCGCGGCAATGTCGCCCGCGTAGACTTCAGTGATCTCGCGCCGCTCGTTGGCGTGCATCTGCAGGATGCGGCCCAGGCGTTCCTTCTTTTCCTTGATCGGGTTGTAGACCGAGTCGCCGGATTTCACCACGCCGGAATACACGCGGAAGAACACAAGCTGCCCGACGAACGGATCGGTCATGATCTTGAAGGCAAGCGCGGAGAACGGCTCGTTGTCGGTTGGGTGACGCTCGATTTCGTTGTCGCGCTGGTCATGGCCCTTGATGGCGGGCACGTCCACCGGCGACGGCATGTAGTCGATGACTGCATCCAGCATCGCCTGCACGCCCTTGTTCTTGAACGCGCTGCCGCACAGCATCGGCACGATCTCGTTGGCGATCGTGCGGGCGCGCAAGCCTTCCTTGATTTCCGCTTCGGTCAGCGGTTCGCCGGACAGGTATTTTTCAAGCAGGGTTTCATTGGCCTCGGCGGCCTTTTCCACCATCTTGTCGTGCCACTCCTGCGCCTGGTCCTGCATAGCCGCGGGGATGTCCACGTACTGGAACTTCACGCCCTGGCTGGCGTCGTCCCAGGTGATGCCTTTCATCTTGACGAGGTCGATCACGCCCTCGAAGTGGTCTTCGGCGCCGATCGGCAACTGGATCGGTACGGCATCGCCCTTCAGGCGTTCGGCGATCTGGCGCTGCACGCGCAGAAAGTCCGCGCCGACGCGGTCCATCTTGTTGACGAAGGCCAGGCGCGGCACCTTGTATTTGTTGGCCTGGCGCCAGACGGTTTCGGACTGCGGCTGCACGCCGCCCACGGCGTCATAGACCATGACGGCGCCGTCCAGCACGCGCATGGAACGTTCGACTTCGATGGTGAAGTCGACGTGGCCCGGCGTGTCGATGATGTTGATGCGGTGTTCGGGGTAGTTGCCCGCCATGCCCTTCCAGAAGGCCGTGGTGGCGGCCGACGTGATGGTGATGCCGCGTTCCTGCTCCTGTTCCATCCAGTCCATCACCGCGGCGCCGTCATGGACTTCGCCGATCTTGTGGGTGATGCCGGTGTAAAAGAGGATGCGCTCGGTGGTCGTCGTTTTGCCTGCATCAATATGGGCGCTGATGCCGATATTGCGATAAAGCTCGATGCGCGTCTTGCGGGTCATGGCCTCTTCCTACGGTTGGATGAAGATGCGTAAATATTACGCGCCGTGCGGCAAGATACAAGCCTGAAACGGGCTTCCGAAGGGTCTTTGCGATGGCAATGAGTTTGGCCCCGCCATACCAACGTATAGGCGAATACGCGGGGCATAAAAAAGCCCCTCCGAGGAGGGGCCGTGGCGCATGCAGCGGCGCGCGATGCGCACCACTTTGGCGCGCAATTACTTCTTGTCTTCCTTGACGCGGTACACCAGCACGGCGGTGCTGGCCAGCGACAGCACCTTGGCGGTGACGCTGCCCAGCAGCAGGCGCGACAGGCCGCTGCGGCCATGGCTGCCGATGAAGATCAGGTCGCAGCCGTTTTCCTGCGCGGCCTGGACGATGCCGTCCGCCACATTGAAATTCGATACGGCTCGCGCGGTGGCCTTGACGCCGGCCGTTTCC
>CBHWAL010000332.1:0-5817 GCA_966111495.1 uncultured Achromobacter sp.
CAGCAGCCACAGGCCCAGCGCCAGGCCCGCGGCCCACAAGAGGCCCGTGTGCGCACGCGTGCGTTCGATGAGCTTGCCCAGTTCCAGATCGCCGTTCAGCGCCACCGATTGCGGCCAGCCCATCGCCATCGGGTCCTTCATCGGGCCGTCCAGCATCATGGATACGAACAGCAGCACGATGAAGTTGCCCAGCAGCGTGGTCACGACCTCGTCGACGCCCAGGCGGGTTTTCAGGATGGCGGGAATCAGCAGCAGCAAGGCGCCGGCCAGCGCGGCCGCCAGCATCATGCCGCCAAACAGCACCGGCATCGGCAGATCGAAACCCGTGCCGCCGTGCAGGCCGCCGACGGCCACGGCCGCCAGGGCGCCCAGATACAGCTGGCCCTCGGCGCCGATGTTGTAGAAGCGCGCGCGGAAGGCCACGGCACAGGCCAGGCCGGTCAACATCAGCGGCGTGGCGCGGGTCAGGGTTTCGGACAGCGCGAAGCGTGTACCGAACGCGCCTTCGAACAGCAGCGCGTAGGTGCGGCCGACGGGGGCGCCGGCCCAAGCCACCAGCAGCGTGCAGACCGCCAGCGTGAAGAGGATGGCCGCAATCGGCGCCAGCGCCAGCGCAAGGCGGCTGGGCTCGGGGCGGCGTTCCAGGATCAGTTTCATGTGATGCTCAATAGTGAAGAAAGCCGGGCGTAACGGTGCAACCCGTCATGCCCGGGTTCCCGTCATGGCCAGGCCGACGGTCGCGGGCGTCCACTCGGCCACCGGCTTGATCGCGACCAGCTTGCCGCCGCACAGTACGGCGATGCGGTCGGCCAGCGCAAAGATCTCTTCCAGATCCTCGGACACCAGCAGCACGCCGGCGCCGCGCGCGCGGGCGGCCAGCAGCTGCTCGCGCACGTAGGCGACCGCGCCGATGTCCAGGCCCCACGTCGGCTGATCGGCCACGATGAAGCGCGGCTCGCGCGCCAGCGTGCGGCCCAGGATCAGCTTCTGCATGTTGCCGCCCGACAGGCTGCGCGTGCGCACGTCCAGCGAGGCGGCACGCACGTCGAATTGCTTGGCAAGCGCGGCCGCGTAGGCCTTGCCGGCGCGGGCGCGGATGAGGCCGTGGCGCGCAAAGCGCTTGTCCTTCAGGTCTTCGACGATGGCGTTTTCCCACAAGGGGCTGTCGCCGATCATGCCTTCGCCGTGGCGGTCTTCCGGAATGCGGCCTACACGCGCGGCGGTCCATCCCGCAGGCGTGGTGGGCGCGGCAGCATGTTCCGGACCCAGCCGGATCGTGCCGTCCGAGGGCTGGCGCAGGCCGGTCAGCACCGACACCAGCGCTTGCTGGCCGTTGCCGGCCACGCCGGCGATGGCGACGATTTCGTGCGTGTGGACCACGAGGTCCAGGCTGTCCAGGCGGGGCGCTCCGTCGAGGCTGTCGCGCACGGTGACCTGGGACAGCGTCACCACGGGGGCGGCCTGCTCAGCGGCGGTCGCGGCTTCGGCGCGCGGCATGACCACCTTGCGGCCCACCATCAGTTCGGCCAGTTCCGCGGGATTGGTGCCCGCGGTGTCGCGTTCCGCCACCAGCTTGCCCTGCCGCAGCACCGCCACGCGGCGGGACACGGCCATTACTTCGTCCAGCTTGTGCGAAATGAAGATGACCGCCAGGCCTTCGTCGACGAAGCCGCGCAGCGTCGCGAACAGATCCTGCACTTCCTGCGGCGTGAGGACTGCGGTCGGTTCGTCCAGAATCAGCACGCGGGCGCCGCGGTACAACGCCTTCAGGATCTCGACGCGCTGCTTTTCGCCGACAGACAGCGTGCCGACGCGCGCGTCCGGGGCCACGCCCAGGCCGAAGCGCTGACCGAGTTCCACGAGACGCTTGCGGGCCTGGCCGCGGCCCGAGGCCAGCTTCCAGAGCGACTCGGTGCCCACCATGATGTTGTCCAGCACGGTGAGGTTGTCGGCCAGCGTGAAGTGCTGATGCACCATGCCGACACCCGCGGCCAGCGCGGCATCGGGCCGGCCGGCGGGCAAGGGTTTGCCGAAGACTTCGATACTGCCGGCGTCGGCCACATAGTGGCCGAACAGGATCGACACCAGGGTCGATTTGCCGGCGCCGTTCTCGCCCAGCAAGGCCAACACTTCGCCCTGGCGGAGCGTCAGCGAGACATCGTCGTTGGCCGTGAGGCTGCCGAAGCGTTTGGTGATCCCCGTCAGTTGCAGGGCGAGAGGCGCTTGGTTCATCGTGCCGAGGACTTGGGTTCTTTGTCGTTGACCTTCACGGTGAAGCTGCCGTCCAGGATGGCTTTTTCCTTGGCCTGGACCTTGGCGATCAGGTCGGCGGGGATCTTCTTCTCGAAGGTGCCCAGCGGCGCGAGCGACGAGCCCTTGTGCTTCATCAGCGAGTACTGGCCGAAGTCATCGGCCTTGAACGCGCCCGCCTTCACCTGCTTGAGGGCTTCCTCGATGGTCGGGATCATGCTCCACAGCGCCGAGGCCACCACCGTCTCGGGGTACTGCGGCTGCGTGTCGATCACGTTGCCGATCGCCAGCTTGCCGCGTTCCTTGGCCGCGTCCGACACGCCAAAGCGCTCGGCGTACAGCACGTCCGCGCCCTTGTCGATCATGGCGAAGGCGGCTTCCTTGGCCTTCGGGGGATCAAACCACGAGCCGATGAAGGTCACGGTGAATTCGGCCTTCGGGTTCACTTCCTTGACGCCTTCCATGAAGGCGTTCATCAGGCGGTTCACTTCGGGGATGGGGTAGCCGCCCACCAGGCCGATCTTGCCGGTCTTGCTCATGCCGCCGGCGATCATGCCGGTCAGGTAGGCCGGTTCCTGGATGTAGTTGTCGAACACCGAGAAGTTGGGCTGCTGCGGCTTGCCCGACGAACCCATCAGGAAGGCAGTCTGCGGATAGTCCTTGGCGACCTTGCGGGCCGCGGCTTCAACCGCGAAGGCTTCGCCCACGATCAGCTTGTTGCCCTGCTCGGCGTACTGGCGCAGCACGCGCTCGTAGTCGGCGTTGGTGACGTTTTCCGAGAACGTGTATTCGATGTCGCCGCGGTCGCGCGCGGCGGACAGCGCGATGTGGATGCGCGACACCCATTGCTGTTCGACCGGCACCGTGTAGACGGCGGCGACCTTGGTCTTGGCGGGCGCCTGCGCCAGGGCCGCGCCCGAGAACAGCAGCGCGCCCGCAGCAGCTGCGGCCAGCTTGAGCAGGCCGCGGCGGCCACTGCCGCCGGCGGACGAAAGGGATAGGGATTTCATGCGGGTGACTCCTACGCGGGGAAGGACAGGAAATGGAGGGATGGGGGGATGCCGCCCGCCGCACGGAGGCCGTTGCCGCAGGCAGGCGTGCCGAGCAGATCGTGCATGAACGGGGACGTGGGATCGGTCATCGGATGGGAGCGCCAGGCGGCGCACCCGGCCAAATGGTCGAGTTCTCAGCCTGTCCTGGCGAAGCAATATGTATGCCACGGGGCGTTCCCGCGACAAGGCGGGGAAACCTGATGGCCGGGCAGGATTATAGGCACCCTCGCGGGGAAACGTGGCACCAGTTTGGTGCGTGGTGTCCAGAGGGATACGTATCGGCGCATTGCACCATGCGGCGCAGCCGCACGCCATGGAACGCACCGTTGCCGCGTGGCGCGCAGGGTCTATGCCCCCAATCGCGCGGCCGCGCGCCTAAAATTGCGCCGATGAGCCGCGCCCGCGTGCGGCAAGCTGGAAACCCCAATGCAAGATATTCAATTGCTGCTCGAACAGTACGGCGGGTGGCTCGTGTTCGCCAACGTCCTCATCGAGCAGGCCGGCCGGCCGGTGCCCGCCTATCCCATGATGATCGCCGCCGGCGCGCTGGCCGGCGCCGCCGGCTGGCTCGTGCCGCTGCTGGCCGCCACGGCCGCCTGCATCATCGCCGACAGCCTGTGGTACTGGGCGGGACGGCGCTACGGATCGCGCCTGCTGGGCGTGGTGTGCAAGCTGTCGCTGTCGCAGGACTCGTGCATCCGCCAGACCCAGCGCCTGTACCTGCGCATCGGCGTGCGCGCGCTGCTGGTGTGCAAGTTCCTGCCGGGCGCGGGCGCCCTGTCCACCGTCATGGCGGGCCTGACCAACACACCTTACCGCCGCTTCGTCCTCTATGACCTGGCCGGCGCGCTGATCTGGGTGGGCTCGGCCCTGCTGCTCGGTGGCCTGTTCCACAGCGTCATCAATGATGTGCTGGACATCCTGGGCACCTACGGTCCGATGGGGCTGGCGGTGCTGGCGGCCGTGCTGGCGCTCTACATCGTGGCGCGCTTTCTGCGGCGCCGGATCCTGCTGCGCAGCCTGCGCGTCATTCCGCGACTGTCGGTCGACGAGCTGATGCAATGGCGTCAGAACGGCCGCGAGGCGCTGGTCTTCGACGTGCGGCCGGAGGCGCAGCGCGATGCGGCGCGCATTCCGGGCGCCGTGGCCGTGGACCTGAAGCAGCCGCTGCCCGCGCTGGATCCCCGCGCGATCGATTCCGACATCGTGGTCTATTGCGCGTGCCCGAACGAAGTATCGGCCGCCCTGCTCGCCTCGCGGCTGCGTGCCGCCGGCTACCGCAAGATCTGGGCATTGCGCGGCGGCTACGAGGCCTGGGTGGAGCGCGAACAGCAGGCCTGAAGCGTCCAGCGCATGATCCATCGGCCGCCGCGGGTGCGCGGCGGCGTGGCCCGGGCGCATAATGCCCGCATCGGCCCGCGCCTGACGCGGGCAGCCAACAGGAGACAGGCATGCGGTTGTTGTTCTTGGGCGCCGGCGGCACCGGCGGATACTTTGGCGGTCGCGCGGCGCAAGCCGGCGCGGACGTGACGTTTCTGGTGCGCGAGCCGCGTGCCGCGCGCATCCGCGAACACGGACTGCGCATCCAGAGCCCGCTGGGCGACGCCACGCTGCATCCCAAGCTGGTCACGCAGCAGACGCTGCAGGAAAGCTATGACGTCGTCGTGCTGTCGTGCAAGGCGTACGACCTGGACAGCGCCATCGAGGCCATCCGCCCCGCCGTGGGACCGGACACCGCGGTGCTGCCCATCATGAATGGCGTGCTTCAGTACGACGTGCTGGACCGCGAATTCGAGCCGCATCGCGTGCTGGGCGGCCTGTGCCAGATCAACGCCACGCTCGGCCCCGAAGGCGAAGTCGTCCACCTCGGCAAGCACGCCAACATCGTCTTCGGCGAACGCGCGGGCCCCGCCCGCAGCGAGCGCTGCGTGGCGCTGGAGCAGGCGCTGGCGGGCGGCGAATACGTCAGCCGTCTCAGCGAAAACATCTACCAGGACATCTGGGAAAAGTACGTCATGCTGACGACGCTGGCCGCCGCCACCTGCCTGATGCGCGGCTCGGTGGGCGAGATCGCGTCCACCGACGATGGCGTGGATTTCCTGCTCGGTCTGCTGCAGGAATCGCAGGCGGTGGCCACCGCCTCCGGCCACACCGTGCGGCCTGAGGCCGATGCCACGGTGCGCAAGCTGCTGTCGGACCGCACCCAGCCCATGACCGCCTCCATGTTCCGCGATCTGCGCCAGGGCCTGCCCGTCGAGGCCGACCACATCGTTGGCGACATGGTCCGCCGTGCCCGCACGCTGGGCGTGGATGCCACGTATCTGCGCGTGGCTTATTCGCATCTGCAGGTCTATCAGACGCAACGCGCCGCCCGCTGATCCGCGGGGGCGGCCCTGTTCAAGCGGGGCCGCTGGGCGCACACTGGCTGGGCGTGTCGCTGTCGTGCGAACACGCCCTTGGTCGATCCCGCGTCCGCCGCCTTTGCCCATTGGTGCATGAATTGCAAAAAACTCTT
>CBHWAL010000333.1:0-5814 GCA_966111495.1 uncultured Achromobacter sp.
GGTCGCCCACGGCGAGCAGCATGTCTTTGGTGAAATACAGGTCGCCGCGCTTTTCGCCGTGGTATTCGTGGATGTGCGTTTCCACGATGGAGTCCACGGGGCAGCTTTCCTCACAGAAGCCGCAGAAGATGCACTTGGTCAGGTCGATGTCGTAACGCGTCGTGCGGCGGGTGCCGTCGTCGCGCTGGTCCGACTCGATCGTGATCGCCAGCGCCGGGCACACGGCTTCACACAGCTTGCACGCAATGCAGCGCTCTTCCCCGTTGGGGTAGCGGCGCAGGGCGTGCAGGCCGCGGAAACGCGGGGACGCAGGGGTCTTTTCCTGGGGGTAGCGCAAGGTGACCTTGCGCTTGAAAAAATACTTGCCCGTCAGGCGCATGCCCTTGAGCAACTCGGTCAGCATCAGACTGCCGAAGAAATCCTTGATCGCTTCCATATCCTGCCTCTGCTTGGCGCTTAGCGCCAAATGTTCCAGGGCGTCTGCATCCAGATCGCCACCACGACCAGCCAGACGCCGGTCAGCGGGATGAAGATTTTCCAACCCAAACGCATGATCTGGTCATAGCGGTAGCGCGGGAACGAAGCCCGGAACCACACAAACAACGAGACCACGAAGAACGTCTTGAGACCCAGCCAGATCCAACCCGGAATCCAGGTCAGCGGCGCGATATCGATCGGGGAAGCCCAGCCGCCCAGGAACATGATCGATGCCATGCACGACAGCAGGATCATGTTGGCGTATTCGCCCAGGAAGAACAGCGCGAATGCCATGCCCGAGTATTCGACCATGTGGCCGGCCACGATTTCGGATTCGCCTTCCACGACGTCGAACGGGTGACGGTTGGTTTCGGCGACGGCCGAGATCACGTAGATCACGAACAGCGGCAGCAACGGCAGCCAGTTCCAGGACATGAACGTCAGGCCCTTTTCGGCAAACCAGCCGCGGTTCTGCACGTTGACGATCTCGGACATGTTCAGGCTTCCCGACACCAGCAGCACCGTCACCAGCACGAAGCCGATGGCCAGTTCATACGACAGCATCTGGGCCGAGGCGCGCAGCGCGCCCAGGAACGCGTACTTGGAGTTGGACGCCCAGCCGGCGACGATCACGCCGTACACGCCGATGGACGTGATGGCCATGATGTACAGCAGGCCGGCGTTGACGTTGGCCAGCACGACATCGGGACCGAACGGCACGACAGCCCAGGCCGCCAGCGCGGGCATCAGCGTGACCACGGGGGCCACGATGAACAGCACCTTGTTGGCCTGGCTGGGGACCACGACTTCCTTGGTCAGCAGCTTGAACACGTCGGCAAACGGCTGCAGCAGCCCCTTGAAACCGACGCGGTTCGGGCCCATGCGCACGTGCATGGCGCCGATCATCTTGCGTTCCCAGTACGTCAGGTACGCCACGCACAGGATGATGGGCACCGCAATGATGACGATCTTGACGAGGGTCCAGAGGACCATCCAGACCGTCGGACCCAGCAACGCCTGACCGTGGCTTTCAAGAACATTGAGCCATTCCATCAGGCACGCTCCACGCTGATTTGACCAAATGCGCCACCCAGGGCAGCGGTAGTTTCGAAGGCGGCGGAAATGCGCACGGCGCGATCGGCCACGGCATCATCCTGCACGGTTTCCAGTTCGACGGCGCCCTGCCCGGCCGACACGCGCACCTTGACCCCGGCCGTCAGGCCCAGGTTGGTGAGGGTGCGGCCGTTCATGGCGGCGGCGGGCTTCTTCGAAGCCGGCGAGGCCTGCAGCGGTTCCGAACGGCGCACCATGGCGTCGGTGCGGTAGATCGGCACATCAGCAACGCGTTCCAGGCCGGTCAGGGCCTGGCCAAGACCCAGCGGGGCCTTGACGTCGTTGGACAGGCGGCCGTCGATGCCGCTTGCCAGCACGGCGTCGCGCACGGACTCGGAGGTCTCGTCGTCAAAGCCGGCCAGGTGCAGGACGTTGCCCAGCACGCGCAGGACCTTCCAGCCCGGACGGGTCTGGCCGAACGGCGTGACCGTGCCCTTGAAGCTCTGGGCCAGGCCTTGGGCGTTGACGAACGTGCCCGAGGTTTCCGTGAACGGCGACACCGGCAGCATCACGTCGGCCCATTCGGCAGCGGCCGAACGGTAAGGCGTGAGCGCGACGGCGAACTGCGCGCCGCGCAGCGCGGCAATGGCTTGCTGGCCGTTGTCGGCGTCGAGCAGCGGTTCGGCGTGCAGGACGATGTAGGCCTTGAGCGGTTCGGCGAGCATCGCCGCGGCGGTCTTGCCGCCCTTGCCCGGGATGGCGCCGGCGAGGTAACCGCCGACCGTGTTGCCGCCCGAGGTCAGGAAGCCGAACTTGCCGCCGGACAGGTCAGCCACGGCGCGGCCGTTGGCGGCCAGCGTGGTGGCCTGGGCGCTGGCGACAGCCAGGTTGCCCATCAGGACGGCGGTGTTGGCGCCCGAGGCAAGGCTGGCGGCGATGAGCTTGGCGTTTTCGCCCGGCGTGACCGAGGCGAACTCGGCCGGCACGGCCTGTTCCTTGGCCTGGGCCAGCGCGACGGCCACTTCGGCCAGCGCGCGCGCCAGTTCCGACGGCGCCACGGTGATGCGCGCGGTGACGGGCATCAGGGGATCGTCGGCGGCGCTGTCGACCATCAGGATCTGCGTGCCGCGCTTGGCAGCCTGGCGCAGGCGCTGGGCCATCAGCGGATGGTCCTTGCGCAGGAACGAGCCGACGACCAGGACGCGGTCCAGGTTGTCGAGCTCGGCGATGGGCATGCCCAGCCACGGCGCGCCGGTCAGCGCGGCGTCGAAGGCCGGGTCGGTCTGGCGCAGGCGGAAGTCGATGTTCTCGGAACCCAGCGAGCGGACCAGGCGGCCCAGCAGCGAGTATTCCTCGGTGGTGGCGTATTCGGACGCCAGCGCGCCGATCTGGCCGGCGCCGAAGCTGTCACGCACGCGCGACAGGCCCTGGGCCACGGCTTGCAGGGCGTCGGCCCACGAGGCTTCCTGCCACTTGCCGTCGGTGCCCTTGATCATCGGGGCGGACAGGCGGTCGTCGCTGTTCAGGCCTTCGTACGAGAAGCGGTCGCGGTCGCTGATCCAGCATTCGTTGACGGCTTCGTCTTCGAACGGGACCACGCGCATCACGCGGTCGCCCTTGACCTGGACGACCAGGTTGGCGCCCAGGCTGTCGTGCGGGCTGACCGAACGGCGGCGAGCCAGTTCCCAGGTGCGGGCGCTGTAACGGAAGGGCTTGGAGGTCAGCGCGCCCACCGGACAGATGTCGATCATGTTGCCCGACAGTTCGGACTCGATCGAACGGCCCACGAAGGTCGTGATCTCGGAGTGTTCGCCACGGCCCAGCATGCCCAGTTCCATGACGCCGGCGATTTCCTGGCCGAAGCGCACGCAGCGGGTGCAGTGGATGCAGCGCGACATTTCCTCGGCGGAAACCAGCGGGCCGAGGTCCTTGTGGAACACGACGCGCTTTTCTTCCTGGTAACGCGAGGAAGAACCGCCGTAGCCCACGGCCAGGTCCTGCAGCTGGCATTCGCCGCCCTGATCGCAGATCGGGCAGTCGAGGGGGTGATTGATGAGCAAGAATTCCATCACCGACTTCTGAGCGGCGCGAGCCTTCTCAGAGCAGGTGTGGACGACCATGCCGTTGGTCACGGGCGTGGCGCAGGCGGGCAGCGCCTTGGGCGCTTTTTCCACTTCAACCAGGCACATCCGGCAGTTGGCCGCGATGGACAGTTTCTTGTGGTAGCAGAAATGCGGCACGTAAAGCCCGACTTTCTGGGCGGCATGCATGACCATGCTGCCTTCGGGCACTTCGACCTTGTTGCCGTCGACGGTTAGTTCAACCATTGCTGTTCCTGAGACCTACAGATATTGCGGGACCACACAAGACTTGTGCTCGATGTGGTGCGCGAATTCGTCGCGAAAATGCTTGAGGAAGCCACGGACGGGCATGGCGGCGGCGTCACCGAGGGCGCAGATGGTGCGGCCCATGATGTTGAGGGCCACGTTGTCCAGCAGCTCCAGATCTTCCGGACGGCCTTGACCGTTTTCGATGCGGTGCACCATGCGGTAGAGCCAGCCGGTGCCTTCGCGGCACGGCGTGCACTGGCCGCAGCTTTCCTCGAAATAGAAGTACGACAGACGCAGCAGCGACTTCACCATGCAGCGCGTCTCGTCCATGACGATCACAGCGCCCGAGCCGAGCATCGAGCCGGCCTTGGCGATGGAGTCATAGTCCATCGTGCATTCCATCATGATGTCGGCGGGCAGGACCGGGGCGCTCGAGCCGCCGGGGATGACCGCCTTCAGCTTCTTGCCGCCGCGCATGCCGCCTGCCAGTTCCAGCAGGGTCGAGAACGGGGTGCCCAGCGGTATCTCGTAGTTGCCGGGACGCTCGACGTCGCCGGTGATCGAGAACAGCTTGGTGCCGCCGTTGTTCGGCTTGCCGACTTCCAGGTAGGCCTGGCCGCCGTTGCGGATGATCCACGGCACCGCCGCGAACGTTTCCGTGTTGTTGATGGTGGTGGGCTTGCCGTACAGGCCGAAGCTGGCCGGGAACGGCGGCTTGAAGCGCGGCTGGCCCTTCTTGCCTTCCAGCGACTCCAGCAGCGCGGTTTCTTCGCCGCAGATGTAGGCGCCGTAACCGTGGAAAGCGTGAAGCTGGAAGCTGAAGTCGGAACCAAACAGGCGGTCGCCCAGGAAGCCGGCGGCACGCGCCTCTTCGAGGGCTTCTTCGAAGCGCTCGTAGACTTCGAAGATTTCGCCGTGGATGTAGTTGTAGCCGACGCTGATGCCCATGGCGTAAGCCGCGATCGCCATGCCTTCAATCACGATGTGCGGATTGAAGCGCAGGATGTCGCGGTCCTTGAACGTCCCGGGCTCGCCTTCGTCGGAGTTGCAGACGAGGTACTTCTGGCCCGGGAAGGCGCGCGGCATGAAGCTCCACTTCAGGCCGGTCGGGAAACCCGCGCCGCCACGGCCGCGCAGACCCGACGCCTTGACTTCGGCGATCACGTCTTCCGGCTTCATGCCGGTGGTCAGGATCTTTTTCAGGGCTTCGTAGCCGCCGCGCTTGACGTAGTCGGCCAGGCGCCAGTTGGCGCCGTCGACGTCGGCCATGATCTGCGGCTGCAGGTGGCGGCCGTGCAGGACCATCGAGTTGGACAGGTCGTTCAAGGGGTCGGGATCCAGCCCCTGCGCGAACTGCTTGTACAGGTCAGGCGCGTTCATGCCGACTCTCCTTGCTGCTTGAGGGCCGCGACCAGCGCGTCCAGCTTCTCGTCGGTCATGCGCACGCACATATGCTTGTTGTTCACGATCAGCACGGGGGAGTCGCCGCAGGCGCCCATGCACTCGCCTTCGACCAGCGTGAACTGGCCGTCTTCGGTGGTCTGGCGGTAGTCGACGCCCAGCTTGCGCTTGAGGTATTCGCCGGCACGGTCGCCGTCGCGCAAGGCACAGGGCAGGTTCGTGCAGACGGCGATCTTGTTCTTGCCGACGGGTTTGACGTCGAACATGTTGTAGAACGTGGCGACTTCCTGGACCGCGATGGGCGGAACGCCAATGTACTTGGCCACGTCTTCGATGACTTCGGTAGCCAACCAGCCCTTCTCTTCTTGCGCGATGGCAAGCGAGGCCATGATGGCGGACTGCCGCTGGTCGGCCGGGAACTTGGCCAGTTCACGGTCGATTTTCTGGTAGGCCTGTTCGGAAAGCAGCATAGTTTGAATCCGGGTTATGCGGGCGTGCTCGTGACTGTCTGGGCGGATCAGCGATCGATCTCGCCGAAAACGATGTCCTGCGT
>CBHWAL010000334.1:0-5812 GCA_966111495.1 uncultured Achromobacter sp.
AGACAGATTTCTGGTGCCCGGGGACCGGAATCGAACCGGCACGCCTTGCGTATGACTCATGCACTCATGCGCTCACGCGCCGCCGCCGGACAGGGCGGCGGCGCGCGCGGTGATTAACGCCGGCGGGCGGTCAGCCAGTCGATCGGCTGAAGCGCATGATCGACGATACGGACTTCGCCCACGCTGCCGAAGAAGCCATCGGCCCGCGCGCCATCCCACGATCCGGCGCCGACGATCCACGGCATGTTGGCCGCCAGCGTCGCCAGTCCGCGTGCGCCCGAGGTGTTGCGCAGGACCGGCGCGCCTTCCACGTACAGGATGGCCTCGTGCGTCGTGTCATCGTTCACAACGGCAACGTGCATCCACTTGTCGGGGATGATTTCGCCCGACCAGTTTGCCTTGGGACCACGCGTTCCCGTGTCGTCCGGCACCACTTCCCACTGGATTTCGCGCAGGCTCGACACCGCGAACAGCAACGGCGGGGACTCGGGGTCTCCACCCGAGAAGCCTGCCAGATCGCCGCGCTTGCCGTCGCGCGTCATGATGTTCATCCACGCGTGCTTGGACGCAACCCAGTCGCGGTCAATCTTGATGAACGCTTCCACGGTGTAGCCATTGGGTGACGTCTGGCCGTTGATGATGGCGGCGGCGTCCGTCGTGAAGTAGCTCATGCGCGCCGTGTTCTTGTCGGTGTTCAGGAAGCGCACCGAGCCGGGAGCGGCCGACAGGTAATGGTGGTCATTGGACCAGACCACGTCGCCCACCTGCGCACCGGCCACGCCATCAATGTTCAGCGCGGCGCGGCGCATCGGGTTCAGCCCGGTACGGTCGGCGATGACTTCGCCCACCGGCACGGCCTGCCCATTGGTGCCGCCAAAGAAGCGCCAGTGCGCCAGCGTGCCCGACACCTGCGGGTAGTCGTCAGCATCGGCGGCAGGCTTTTGCTCGGTGGCCACGGGGTCCGTGTAGTTCGCCAGGATCAACGCGCGCGCCTGATCGATCAGCGCGGTGTGCGACGGCGTAGCCGCTTTGAATTCCTTGTTGAAGCCGCCAAAGCGCTTGGCAAAATCCATCTTGATGGTGAACTGCTCGTTCGCGCCGGTCAGGATGGCCTGATCGAACGTGTTGAGCGTGTTCTTCGGCTTTTGCGGCACCCACGGCGAGAACGACAGCACACGGATCTCGTTGTTGGTGAGGTCAAATTCATAAAGACGCATCAGGCCGTTGCCGCCCTGGTACGCCATCTGATAATCCACCACCATTTCCTCGACGGGGTTGCCAAACGCATTGGTCTTGGTCAGATGCGCGGCGCCGTGATAGTGGCCGTTAAGCGTCATGAAGATCTGATCGTTGTCGCGAATCAGCTTGTCCCACAGCATCAGGCCGTAGGGCACTTCCAGCGGCGTGACGCCATCCTTGTCGATGTTCAGCAACTGGTGGTTGACCAGAATCACCGGCAGCGTCGGGTTCGCGCGAATGACCTGATTGGCCCACGTCAGCGCGTCATCCGAAATGCGCCATGACAGCGACAGGACCATGATCTTCTGGCCCTCGGCTTCGAACACGTGATACTCGTGAAAACCGCTGGGATCACGGCCGCCAAACGTGGCCTGGTTCTTGGCGCGATCGGCGCTGAAGGTTTTCAGATAAGGTTCGTTGGCCAGATTGCGCTGCGCGTCCGTGGCGCTGCCCTGGCTGCTGGCGTCGACATAGTCGCGATCCAGGATCACGTCGTGGTTGCCGGCAAGAATCGAGTACGGGACCTTGGCATCTTCCAGAATCGCCATGGCGGCATCGGCCACCTTCCATTGATCCGGCTTGCCTTGCTGATCGACTACGTCGCCCAGATGGATCAGGAACGGAATGCCCAGCGTCTTGGAGTGATCGGCCACCCACTGCGTCTGCGCCTTGAACGGCTCGCTGCCGTACTTGCGCATGAACTGTTGGTTCTCGTCGTCGGTTGCGTAGCGGGAGTAGAACTGCGTGTCCGGCAGCACTGCTACAGCGAAGCTGGAGATGTTGACCGGTTGAGGTTGCGGTTCGGGTTGAGGCTCCGGTTGCGTACCGGGCGTCTCGGGCGCGGCGGTGTCGTCGTCGTCGTCGCTGGAGCAGGCAGACAGCAGCAGCGAACCGCCGACCGGCAGGAACGTGACGCCGAAACCGGCCTTGAGCAGACTGCGACGGCGCGGATCCGCCTCCGTCGGCAATGCCGCGAGTCTGTTGGCAACCTCAAGTTTGCCGTCGTGCTTGTCGTTCGCCATCTGTGCTGCCCTTGTGAAAAAGCGGGAAGCTTAGGTAGGGCGGATGACGGGATGATGAATGTTGGCGGGGGATTCTTTTTGATTGCGTTGGCGGCGCGTGGCTGCTCGTCGTAATCACCGTTTGGAGTCTTACGTTCGGCTGAATGTGACTTGTCCAAGTCTGGTCGACGCTGGCGAAAAGACCTTCAGACAGTCAGGAATGGTCGCTCAACTCGGCTCAGATTCGTCGCGCGCTGCTCGCAGCTTCTTCCATAGCGTTGTTCGCGAAATGCCAAGGAGCTTTGCCGCCTGGCCCATATGGCCACCGGATTCGGAAATGGCTTGCTGGATGGCGCGCTGTTCGGCATCAAGCCGCGTGGCGGCCAAACCTGGTTTTTCCACAAGTTTGCTTTCAGGGAAGAGGTCGCCGCTTTGCAGCATGGCGCCGTCCGTCATGACCGCAGCGCGCGCGATGCGATTCTTAAGTTCGCGCACGTTGCCCGGCCAAGCGTAGTCGTGCATGGCGTGGAGGGCATCGGACGACAGCGAGGCCCCTGCCGCAGACTGCGCAGCCAAGATGGCGCGCGCCAGATCAGGCAATGCTCCAGGCCGAAGTCGTAGCGGCGGTGTCGCGATTCTTGCCACTGCCAGCCGATAGAACAGGTCAGCGCGAAACGTGCCTTGCGTCATCGCCGCCTGCAGGTCCGAACTGGTGCTGGCCAGGATCCGGCAATCCGTCAGTCGGGCGGTGCTATCGCCGAGAGGACGATACAGGCCGTTCTCAAGTACACCCAATAGAGCGGCTTGAGCCCGAGGTGTCAGTTCGGCCACTTCATCGAGATAAAGCGTGCCGCCTGCCGCCTGCGAAAACAAGCCCTCTCGCGCGACGGTGGCGCCGCTGAAGGCTCCCTTTAAGTGTCCGAACAACAGGCTTTCGATCAGGTCTGTCACCAATGTGGCGCAATTGACTGCCACGAAGGGGCCCGATGAATAGGGCGAGCGCGCGTGCATGTAACGTGCCGCGCGGTCTTTACCTGTGCCCGTCTCGCCTTCGAGCAGCACAGGCAGGGAACTCGCGGCCAGCCGCTCAAGCTCCTGCGCCACTGAAAAGGTCTCATCGTGTGTCGCGAACGGGTTCTCGAGGATCTCGTCGTGCTGGCCGGTGGGCTGCGCGGCGATGACCGATCGGATGCGGGTCACCAGCGTGTCGGTGTCGTAGGGCTTGGTCAGGTAATCGTTCGCGCCAGCGGAGACCAGGCGGACGGCCTGGGCGATGTCGCCGTAGGCCGTAGCGAATACCACCGTCGTGCTGGCAAGGTGCGGAATCAAACGCCGGTAAAGTTCCTCGCCGGAACCATCAGGAAGTCGAATATCAGCCAGCAAAAACGCCGGCCGCATGCGCGTCCTGCGAAACAGTTCGATCGCCTGCGCGCAACTCTGCACCCACTGCGTCGAAATGCCTTCAAGGCGTAGGCGCTGCAGTAACGCGCCGCCCAGCAGTTCGTCGTCCTCGATCAGCAATACCTGTATGTCGTTCACGGCGCTTCTTCCTGTGTACCAAAGGGCAGACGCACGGAGATACGCGTGCCGCGCGCGAGTGGCGTGACGCGAAGCCTACCTTTCATGGTTTTTATCAGATCTGCCACGATGCCCAAACCCATGCCATCGCCGTCAGTCGGGCCGCCCGTCAATGCGTATCCTGCACCGGCAGGCAAGCCCCTGCCAGCATCGGCCACGTGCAGCGCCAGCGCATCGCCGCGGACGCGCGCGAAGACAAGCACTCGCTCACCCGATTCGGATGCCTGGACCGCGTTGAGCACCAGGTTCAGTAATACCTGTCGGACGGCGCCGGCGGGCAGCGTAAGGTGCCGTTCCTGCATGCCTTCGCAATGCAGTTCGACGCGTACGCCGCCCCGGCTGGCCTGAGCCCCTACCATCAACCGAATATCGGCAATATCCGCTTCGCGCAACAGCGCGTTGCCTGGACGAAAAGTGCGAAGGCTGGCATCGACGACGGATTGCAGCGTTTCGACGCCGCGTTCGATGAAGCCCAACGACTCTTGTCGAACGTCGCTACGGTCTCCGAACTGCCTTAGGGTCTGCACGGCTGTGCGCAGCCCGCCCAAAGGGTTGCGGACCTCGTGGGCAAGGGCCGCCGACATCCGTCCCAACACTGCCTCGCGCTCGATGCGCGCACTGCGTTCGGTAAGGGCTTCACGTTGCAACACGTTTTCAACCATCCAGTTATACGCCGTCAGCAACTCCCTGAGCTCGGGGTCCGTGGTGTTCACGCGCATGGGGCGCAGGCGATCGTCCGGCCCGGCGCGCAGGGCTTCGGTCAGGGAAATGATCGGGCGTTGAAGGCGTCGCGCCATGCCAAAGCAGAGAACCGCGCCGATCAGGCTGACTGCCGCTCCCACCAGACCCAATTCCCAGGCGAGCTCCTGGCGTTGCCGAAGAAAATCACTGACATCGAGATTGGCCACCAAGGTGCCCAGCGCCGGACGATCGTCGTCTAGTAATCGCCACGTCCAAACCCCTGCCGATCGCGGGCTGACCAACGTGCCTGACGCGTCAGCAAAAGATGCCAACGGAATTGGTTCAACCTCGGGATAGCGCGCCACGTGCGCCAGCAGACGATGATCGGCAGTCACGACGGCGAGCGTTCGATCAACCACTCCCAAGTGCGTATCCAGCGCCCGGTTCAGCACATCGACCATCTGCGCAGAATCTTCGGCTCGCAGTGCCGGCAGGATTGCGGCGGACAATCCGTCCAGATAAACCTGCCCCAGATTCGCGATCTGCCTATCGAACTGTCGGGACACGCCGTGAAGCGCAAGCGAAATCAGCGCGGCGGAAATCACAAGAAAGAGCAGCGAGACCGCGAGTGGAATTCGCGCGGTTAAAGGCAGGCGAAGCATGGCGGCACGTTGGAAACCACAAATGCGCGATTATGCCTGGGCTGGATCGGCCGACGCATTTGCAAGAGTTGGAAAGCGCTGGGAGCGCGGGAAAAAACCATGCCAGCCTGCTTTTGGGCCTCGAGTCCTGCATCGATGTTCATTTTCGTGAACATCTGTTTTTAGCCGGTGTTCATGTTTGTTCGGCCGGTTGAACACGCGTCTTTCGTCCTGCTGGTTTTCCCGCATCGTGCTCGCCAAGCCGTGAAAGCGGATTGCAAGGCGTCGTCCTTAAAGTCCCCCTCCTTCGGCGTGCGCCGTGACGCGCTCCGGAGCATGTCGACAACAAACAGGGGAGCAAGCCGTGGGCAGCACCATATTTTCCAGGAAGCGCGATCTGTGGGGCGGTGCGTTCATCGCCCTATGCGGAGCGCTAACCATTCTCGAAGCAACGTCATACAACATCGGAGAACTGGCGCGGATGGGGCCGGGCTATTTTCCGCTGATGGTGGGCTGCTTTCTCGTTGCACTAGGCATCCTGGTACCGCTCAGTCCAGACCCTGACGAAGTGCAGGAAGAGATGATTGAAGACCAATTGCCCCAGCCGACGCGCCGCGAACGCGTGCGCGGCATGGCGTGCATCGCGGGCGGCATTGCGCTGTTTATCGTCCT
>CBHWAL010000335.1:0-5791 GCA_966111495.1 uncultured Achromobacter sp.
TCTGCGCAAGTCCGGCGCCGGCACGGTGCTGGCCAGCGACATCGAGCTGCCGCACGACGTTGAGATCATCAACCCCGGCCACGCCATCTGCAACCTGACGGAAGCAGGCAAGCTGGAAATGCAGATCAAGGTCGAAAAGGGCCGCGGCTACGTGCCGGGCAACGTGCGCGCGCTGACGGAAGACCGCACTCACACCATCGGCCGCATCGTTCTGGACGCTTCGTTCAGCCCGGTCCGTCGCGTGAGCTACGCCGTTGAAAGCGCCCGCGTTGAACAACGCACCGACCTGGACAAGCTGGTCCTGGACATCGAAACCAACGGCGTGATCTCGCCCGAGGAAGCGGTGCGCCAGTCGGCCCGCATCCTGATGGATCAGATCTCGGTCTTCGCCGCCCTGGAAGGCGCTGGCGATTCGTACGAAGCCCCGGTCCGCGGCACGCCGCAGATCGACCCGGTGCTGCTGCGTCCGGTCGACGACCTGGAGCTGACGGTGCGTTCGGCCAACTGCCTTAAGGCCGAAAACATCTACTACATCGGCGACCTGATCCAGCGTACCGAAAACGAGCTGCTCAAGACCCCGAACCTGGGTCGCAAGTCGCTCAACGAGATCAAGGAAGTGCTGGCTGCACGTGGCCTGACCCTCGGCATGAAGCTCGAGAACTGGCCGCCGCTGGGCCTGGAGCGTCCGTAAGTCTTGGTAGGGTGCCGCCCCTGAAAAGAGGCGCCTCCCGCAGCGCCCGGCCTCACCGCCGGGCGGTTTGCAAAATCGTCGTAAAATGCCCCGTTTTCTACCGGACCGCAGCCTGATTGCAGGCTGATAGAAGAGCCGGCAACCCGATGGCGGAAACGCCTTCTTTAGATTCAAAGGAAACTTATCATGCGTCACGGTAATGGCTTGCGTAAGCTCAACCGCACCAGCAGTCACCGTCTTGCCATGTTCCGCAACATGGCTGTTTCGTTGATCACCCACGAAGCAATCAAGACCACGCTGCCGAAGGCGAAAGAATTGCGCCGCGTCATCGAACCCCTGATCACGCTGGGCAAGGAGCCCACGCTCGCGAACAAGCGTCTGGCTTTCGCCCGTCTGCGCGATCGCGATGCGGTTGTGAAGCTGTTTGCTGAAATCGGCCCGCGCTACGCGGCCCGTAACGGCGGCTACACCCGCGTGCTGAAGATGGGCTTCCGTCAAGGCGACAACGCTCCCATGGCTTTCATGGAACTGGTTGACCGTCCGGAAGTCGATGAAGCCGCTGAGGACAGCGCCGAGTAATTTCGGCAGCTAGATAAGCGACAAGGGCGGGTCTTCGGACCCGCCCTTGTTTTTTTTGGCGTCGCCGATCAGGCGTTGTCGTCGTCCCCGCGTTCACCTCCAGCTTCGCGCCCGCCGCGCAACTGCCCTCGCAGCTCCGCGGCTGTGGCGGCCAGCGCCTCTTGGGGCGGCTGAGGCGGCATCCTGAAGGTCAGGTCCTGCTCCGCGATGTACTGCGTGGACGTGACGTCCTGCGGGTGGTGCATCGGAATGACATGAGCATGCGCATGCGCGACGTGGATGCCCGTGAAGGCAAAGCCCACGCGCTCGACGCCGTACAGGCGTTTCATCTGGCGGCCGAGGCGCTGGCCCAGATTGACGATGCTGGCGGCCAGGTCGGCCGGCATGTCTTCATAATAGGGATAGTGCTGCTTGGGAATGATGAGCGTGTGCCCCGGGCGCACGGGCTGGATGTCGAGAAAAGCCAGCAGGCGGTCGTCTTCGTGAACGACGTGCGCGGGAATCTCGTGACGGGCGATGCGGCAGAACAGGCAGTTGTCGGACATGCTTGCCTCGGCGTGTGAGAGGGCGGCGCGGCGGCCTGGCGCGCGGCGGTTCCGGGACGGTGGCCGCAATACCGATAAAATACCTCGAGTTACATCCCACGCGGGTATCCCAAGGAGGCTCCATGTTGCGCGATGACGACGTCGTGCTGGTCATCAGCAATGCGCCGGACCTGTTGCTGGCCAAGCGCATTGCGCACGTGCTCGTCGAAGACGGACTGGCCGCTTGCGTGAACCTCGGCGCGCCCGGGTTGTCCATCTACCTGTGGAACGGCGAGGTCGAAGGGGCTGAGGAAATCCCCATTCAGATCAAGACGACCTACGCGCGGCATGCCGCCGTCGTGCAGGCGTTGTCGCAACTCCATCCCTACGACGTTCCCGAGATCATCGTGCTGCCGGTCATCGCCGGCGCGGCGCCATACCTGGACTGGGTGCGCGAGCAGACGGCCATTACGCAGAACAAGAGAAACTGATGTTGCAACTTGCCGGTACGGTCGGCGCGCGCGGGCGCGCCGAGAGCGCGACCTCCGCCTTTTCCAGGTACTGCCTGCTGCTGCTGGCGATGGCCTTTCTGCTGTTCGGATGGCAGGCCACCGCGCGCGCGGATACCGAATTCCTCGAGCCCGAAAAAGCTTTCGTGTTCAGCGCGAACATGGCGTCCGCGGACACGCTGGAGCTGCACTACAAGGTCGCGCCCGGCTACTACATGTACCGCGAGCGCTTTGCGATTGCCATCAGCCCCGCCGACGCCACCACGCTGGGCGAGGCCGTTTATCCTAAGGGCGAAGTCAAATACGACCCGACCTTTGAAAAGGACATGGAGGTCTTCCACAAGGACGTGACGATCCGCGTCCCGGTGGGGGCCGGCGGACAACCCTTCACGCTGACGCTGACGGGCCAGGGCTGTGCGGATGCCGGACTTTGCTATCCCCCGATGGACAGCACCGTGAAGCTCACGCCCGTGGCGGGCGGATACGCGGTGGCGGGTACGGGACTGGGCGGGGCGTTGGCGCCGCAAGCGGCTTCGGGCGGCCTGTCCGCCCTGGTCAACGCCGGGGACACCGGGCTGGCCGACGCGCTGGGCGGTCTGGGATGGATCAAGACGGCGGGCGTGTTTCTGGTGCTGGGCTTGTTGCTGGCCTTCACACCGTGCGTGCTGCCCATGATTCCGATCCTGTCGTCTATCGTGCTGGGCGGCGCGCAGCAGGAGCGGCCGAGCCGCGGACGCGGATTGGCGCTGGCTGCCACTTACGTGCTGGGCATGTCGGTGGTGTACACCGCGCTGGGCGTGGCCGCCGGCCTGAGCGGCGCGGGGCTCGCGGCCTGGCTGCAGACGCCGTGGATCCTGACCCTCTTCGCCATCTTGCTGGCCGTGCTGGCGCTGGCCATGTTCGACGTATTCACGTTCCAGATGCCGTCGGGCATCCAGGCCATGCTGTCCGACCGCTCGTCGCGCGTGCCCGGCGGACGCTACACCGGCGCGCTGATCATGGGCGCCTTGTCGGCACTGATCGTCGGCCCGTGCGTGGCCGCGCCGCTGGCGGGCGCCTTGCTGTACATCTCGCAGACCGGCGACGTGGTCCTGGGCGGATCGGCACTCTTTGCGATGGCGTGGGGAATGGGCGTGCCGCTTCTGATCGTGGGCGCGTCGTCGTCCGCCTTGCTGCCCAAGGCCGGGCCCTGGATGGACGGGGTGAAGCGTTTGTTCGGCATGCTGCTGCTGGCAACCGCGTGGTGGATGCTGATTCCCGTCGTGCCCACTTGGGTTCAGATGACCGGGTGGGCGTTCCTGGCCGTCGTGTCGGCCGTGATGCTGCGCGCTTTTGACGCCTTGCCGCCGGGCGCGGGCGCCGGGCGCATGTTCGGCAAGGGCCTGGGGCTGCTGCTTGCCTTGGCGGCCGCGGCGTGGCTCGTGGGGGCCGCCAGCGGTGGACGTGACGTGCTGCAGCCGCTGTCGCATCTGGCCACGCGCGGCGATGCGCCGGCTGCGGGCGGCGCCGCCGCGGGCGAGGTGCATTTCACCCGCGTGCGCAGCAACGCCGAGCTGGATACGCTGCTGGCGCAAAGCACCCGTCCGGTCATGTTGGACTTCTACGCGGACTGGTGCGTGTCGTGCCGTGAGATGGAGCGCTTCACCTTCACGGACGCGGGGGTGGCGCAGCGGATGGCGGGCATGGTGCTGGTGCAGGCGGATGTGACTGCGAACAATGCCGACGACCGTGCGCTGCTCAAGCGCTTCCGTCTGTTCGGCCCGCCCGGCATCATGTTCTTCGAGCCCGGCGGCAAGGAAATCGCGGATGCGCGCGTCGTGGGCTTTCAGGACGCAAAGCGCTTCACGGAATCGCTGGACCGCGTGCTCGTGCGTTGAGGGGCGCGCGCGGCAGGACAGGCGCCAACGTCTGATGCGCGCAACGCAGCAATGCTTGCGTTGAATCAAGAAAAGCGGCGATATACCATGATCGCTTCGCTGCTCGCGCGGCGCATCCAACTCCCTCCAGGCCGGCGCCGTGACGTCCACCACCGTTGATGCAAGTCAGGACCGGAACGGTCTGATTTATCTTCAATTGATGTTCGTCATGGCCACCTGGGGCTTGAACATCGTCTCCATCAAGTATCTGACGCAGCACATGGACATCCAGGCGCTGGCTGCCGTGCGGATCGTCATTGCGTTCATCACCGTCACCCTCATCATGAAGGCGCGCGGCAGCCGCATTCCAAAGCTGGGCGCCGCGCAGTTGGGCTGGGTGGCGTTGGCCGGGTTTCTCGTGGTGTATGCGCACCAGGTGGCGCTGGTGTCGGGCCTGCGGGTTTCATCGGCGGCCAACGGCACGCTGATCATGGCCACCAGCCCATTGCTGTCCGCCTTCCTGGCCGCCATCTTCTATCGTGAAAAGCTGACGGCCACCCGCATTGCCGGCGCGCTGCTCGGCCTGTTGGGCGTGGGCATGGTGGTGGCGGGCAGCGGCGCGCAGCTCGGGCTGACCGGCTGGGGCGATGCGGTGGTGTTCGTCGCTGTGCTGGTCTTCGTGTTTGGCGGTCTTGTAATCCAGCGGATGTCGCGGATGATGGATCCCCTGGGCATGCTCTGGTACATGTACCTGGCCGGCGGCGTGATGCTGGTGGGGCATGCCGCGCTGACGCCGTCCTCGTACCAGGCGGATACGTGGCAGATGACATGGTGGCCGTGGGTCGTGCTGATGTTTTCGGCGGTGGTTGCATCCGGTGTCAGCAACATCGTCTGGAACGCGGGCATCGCGCGGCTGGGGATCAGCCGCGCCGCGCTGTTCGTGAACTGGCTGCCGATCTTCGGGCTGCTGTTCGCGGCCCTGTTCCTGGACGAGCACGTCACGCTGACGCATGTCGTCGGCCTGAGCTGCGTGCTGGGCGGGACGTGGCTGGGCCTGCGCCGCGCCCGCCGCGCCCGCCAGGATTAACGCTGGTTTTTCAGCAGCTTTGCCGCTTCGATGGCGAAGTACGTCAGGATGCCGTCGGCGCCGGCGCGCTTGAAGGCCAGCAGCGCCTCCATCATGACCTTGTCGTGGTCAAGCCAGCCATTGGCGGCGGCGGCCTTGATCATGGCGTATTCGCCGCTGACCTGATAGGCGAAGGTCGGCACGCGGAACGTGTCCTTGACCCGGCGCAGCACGTCCAGGTAAGGCATGCCCGGTTTGACCATGACCATGTCGGCGCCTTCCTGCAGGTCGCCGGCCACTTCACGCAGCGCCTCGTCGATGTTGCCCGGATCCATCTGGTAGGCCATCTTGTTGGACTTGCCCAGATTGGTGGCAGAGCCCACGGCGTCGCGGAAGGGGCCGTAGAACGCGCTGGCGTACTTGGCCGAATACGCCATGATGCGTGTGTGGATGTGGCCATTGGCCTCGAGCGCGCGGCGCACGGCGCCGATGCGGCCGTCCATCATGTCGCTGGGGGCGACCATGTCGACGCCGGCTTCGGCCTGCGTGAGCGCCTGCCTGACCAG
>CBHWAL010000336.1:0-5788 GCA_966111495.1 uncultured Achromobacter sp.
CCCGCATGGCCTGGCGATGCTGGCCTGCATCGTCACCTATACGCCCGGCACGGTCTGGGTCGACCTGACCGAAGACCACGCCCTGAAGCTGCACGTGCTTGATCTGCAAAACGAAGACGAGTGGATCGAACTGGTGCAGCAGCGCTACGAGCGCCCGTTGATGGAGATGTTCGAATGAATTCCGTTCTGTATTGGGCGGCGTCCTTTGCCTTGCTGTGCTTTGCGCTGGGCATGGTCTTCGCCACCATCCGCCTCTTGCGCGGCCCCACCGCCCAGGACCGCGTCCTGGCTCTGGACACGCTGTACATCAACGGCATGCTGACGATGCTGGTGTTCGGCATCCGGGCCGGCACGTCCGTGTACTTCGACATTGCATTGCTGATCGCGCTGTTCGGATTCGTGGGCTCCACCGCGATGGCGCGCTTTTTGCTGCGCGGCGAGGTCATCGAACCATGATGGACGTCGATATCCCGCTGTGGGCCGGCATTCCCGCCACCATCCTGCTGGTGCTGGGCGGCCTGCTGGCCGTCACCGGTTCCGCCGGTCTGCTGCGGTTCCGCACCTTCCAGTCGCGCATCCATGCGCCGACGCTGGGCAACACGATGGGCTGCGCGTGCGTGCTGGCGTCTTCCATCCTCGTGTTCTCCGCGCTGTCCGCGCGGCCGGTGTTTCATGAAGTCATCATCACGCTGCTGCTGATTGTGTCGTCGCCTGTCACGGCGATGCTGCTGATGCGCGCGGCGACGTACCGCAGCCGGCTTACCAAGGCTGAAGCGGATAAGGATGCGCGCTGATTTTTACCCGTCCCCGTTTCGATGGCATTGAAACGTAACCTTACGAATTCACGTCGCTAGTTATGTCCCCCATCGCGTCGGCATGGGATAGTGAGGCCAGTTGACGGCGCGGTTGATACCCGCGCCGTCCGGGTTCAATCTCTTCAAAAGGAGCTGACCATGAATACTGTTCCCATGCCTTCGAAGCGCCTCGCAGCCATTCTTTGCACTGCCGGCCTGATGCTTGCCGCCGGGGCGGTGCAAGCGCAATCGGCCGGCGCCTCGGCGCAGTCCAGCTATCAGCAGGACGTTGCCGCCTGCAAAAGCGGCACGACCGGGCAACCGCTAGAGACCTGCTTGCGTGAAGCCGGTGCGGCGCGCCAGGAGCGCAGCCGCCAGAATCTGCGCGAAGACAGCCCCGAACAACTCCAGCAGAACATGGTGGCGCGCTGCAACCGCCTGCCGGAAACCCAGCGGCAGAATTGCGTTACGCAAATGACCGCGCCCGGCAACGTGCGCGGCAGTGTGCAGGGCGGCGGCGTACTGCGCGAAACCGTGATTCAGGTGCCTGCCGGCACCGCGCCGGGCATGGCCCCCGCGCCGGGCATGGCGCCTGCCCCGGGCATGGCTCCGGCGCCGGGCGCCGGAACGATGAGCGCGCCGATCCGCCAGTAAGCCGCGGCGTGACGTAGCCCGCGGCCTGACGCGCCGCGCGGCTTCCGAGGCGCAGCCGCTGCCGCATTCAGGCAAAATGTCGGCTGTCGCCTTTTTTCACGCATATTCATGTCCGACGTCATCGCCCTGATTTTCGATTTCGACGACACGCTGGCCTCGGACAGCACGTCCGGTTTCCTGGACAGCATTGGCGTGGACACGGCCGCCTTCTGGAAAGAAGAGGTCGACCCTCTGCTGTTCCAGCAGGACTGGGATCCCGTCCCCGCCTACCTCTACAAGATGATCGAACTGTCCCGCCAGGGACGGCACGGGCTCATCACGCAGCAGCGCCTGCAAGACTGGGGCGCGCGCCTTGACCTGCACGACGGCGTGGCCACGCTGTTCCAGCGCCTGCGCGCCGCGGTGCGGGCCGAGCACCCGCAAGTGCAACTCGAGTTCTACCTCATCTCCAGCGGTATCGGCGACGTGGTGCGCTCGACGCCCATCGCGCATGAGTTCACCGAAATCTGGGCGTCTGAATTCGTCTATGGCGACGATGGCGGCATCGCGTTCCCGCGGCGCGTCGTCAGCTTCACCGACAAGACCCGCTACCTGTTCCACATCCAGAAGGGCATCATCGGCCGCGAATTCCGCAACAAGCCGTTCGAGGTCAACCGCAAGGTTCCCGAAGACCGGTTGCGCATCCCGTTCGATCAGATGGTCTTCGTGGGTGACGGCTACACCGACATTCCGTGCTTTTCGCTGATCCGCCGCGCCGGGGGGTTTGCCTTCGGGGTCTGGGATCCCAAGCACCGCGACAAGCGCAGCCGCGCCTGGGGCTTCATCGAGGAAGGGCGCGTGTCCAACCTCAATCAGGCCCGCTATGACGAAGAGGCCGAACTGTATCAATGGCTTGAAGAAGCCGTCACCAGCCTGGCCGGCCGCATCGCGCTGAAATCGCGGGTGTACCGTGGCTGAGTCGGCCCCGGTGGCTGCGGTCCCGCCCTGGACCGAACAGGACGCGCGTTTCATGACCCTGGCCCTGGAACAGGCCCAGGCCGCCTACGACATTGGCGAGGTGCCAGTGGGCGCGCTGGTCGTATCCGCCCAGGGCGACATCCTGGGGCGGGGCTACAACCGCACCATCATCGACCACGATCCCACGGCGCACGCCGAGATCGTCGCCTTGCGCGGCGCCGCGCGCCAGCTTGAAAACTACCGGCTGCCCGGCATCACCGTCTACGTCACGCTGGAACCCTGCGTCATGTGCATCGGCGCCATGCTGCACGCGCGCCTTGCCCGTGTCGTGTTCGGCGCCTACGACCCCAAGACCGGGGCCTGCGGCAGCGTGCTTGATGTGGGTTCGGTGCCCAAGCTCAATCATCACACTTCAGTCACCGGCGGCGTGATGGCGGAACCCTGCGGCAATCTGCTGCGCCGGTTCTTCCGCGAACGCCGCGCCAAGGAAACCATCGCATGAGTACCCCCAAAGCCGCCAAGCCCGCCGCCAAGGCGCGCCGCGCCAAGGCCGACGCCACCCCGGCGCACGATCATCCGCACGATCACGGCCCGGACTGCGGCGACGCGTGCGGCCACGACCATGCCCACGATCACGCGCATCATCACGGTCCGCAGCCGGACGCCCGCGGCATCTACCTAATTTCCCCGTCGTCCGCCGTGCGCGACCCCGCCACCGTGACGCTGGCGCGTGAACGGCTGGAGCAGCAGGGGTTCAAGACCGCGCTGGACCGCACTGCGCTGGCCGAGCACCAGCGTTTTGCCGGCACGGACGCCCAACGCTTGGCAAGCCTGACGCGCGCCACCAAGCAGAAACTGCCGATCGTCATGGTGACGCGGGGCGGCTACGGCCTGGGCCGGCTGCTGCATGCCATCGACTGGAAGGCCATGGCCGACAGCGGCAAACGCTTTGTCGGCATGAGCGATTTCACGGCGTTCAATCTGGGCCTGCTTGCGCAGACCGGCGCGGTCAGCTATACCGGCGCCACCGCGGTCCAGGACTTCGGCGGCAAGAAGGTCGATGACCTGACCGACGCGCTGTTCGGCGAAGTGATGCGCGGCGAGCTCGAGATCCTCAGCTTTGAAACGCAGGACGCCGACCCAGTCGACGCGCGCGGCATCCTGTGGGGCGGCAACCTTGCGATGCTGACCTCGCTGCTGGGCACGCCGTACATGCCGAAGATCCGCGGCGGCATCCTGTTCCTGGAAGACGTGGCCGAGCACCCGTACCGCGTCGAGCGCATGCTTATCCAGCTCTGGCAGGCCGGCATCCTGGCGCGCCAGAAAGCCATCGTCTTGGGCCGTTTCACCGAATACAAGCTGGCGTCGCACGACAAGGGCTACGATCTGCACGAAGTCGTGGCCTGGCTGCGCAAGACGGTCAAGGTGCCGGTCATCACCGGACTGCCGTACGGCCATGTCGCCACCAAAGCCACCTTGCCGATCGGCCAGAAGGTCGGCATCGCCACCGAAAAGGGCCTCGCGCACCTGGTGCTCGACGAGCATCACCACTGAGGCAGGGCGGGCGGTCCGGCGCGCCTGCGGCGCCGCAGCCCGCCAATATAAATAGGGGCCGCATTCCGTTTGCTACACTAGCAGGTTTTCCCGCATGCGCTTTCGGGCGCCTTCAAACGTACATACACCGTGATATCCACTGCCAATCTCACCATCCAGTTCGGTCCCAAGCCCCTTTTCGAGAACGTCAGCGTCAAGTTCGGGGAAGGCAACCGGTACGGGCTGATCGGGGCCAATGGGTCCGGCAAGTCTACGTTCATGAAGATCATCTGCGGCGACCTGGAACCCTCCGGCGGCAACGTCGCGCTTGAGCCCGGCGTGCGCCTGGGCAAGCTGCGCCAGGACCAGTTCGCATTCGAAGACGTGCGCGTGCTGGACGTCGTGATGATGGGCCACACCGAAATGTGGGGCGCCATGTCCGAACGCGACGCGATCTACGCGAACCCGGAGGCGACCGAAGACGACTACATGCGCGCGGCCGATCTGGAAGCCAAGTTCGCGGAATACGACGGCTATACCGCCGAAGCCCGCGCGGGCGAACTGCTGCTGGGCCTGGAAATCGCGGTGGACCAGCACAACCTGCCCATGCGCGAAGTCGCGCCGGGCTGGAAGCTGCGCGTGCTGCTGGCGCAGGCGCTGTTTTCGAACCCCGACGTACTGCTGCTGGACGAACCCACCAACAACCTGGACATCAACACGATCCGCTGGCTCGAAACCGTACTTAACGGCTATCAGAGCACGATGATCATCATCAGCCACGATCGTCACTTCCTGAACCAGGTGTGCACGCACATGGCCGACGTGGACTACGGTGAAATCCGCGTCTACGCCGGCAATTACGACGACTACATGCTGGCGTCCACCCAGGCCCGCGAACGCCTGGTGTCCAACAACGCCAAGGCCAAGGAACGCGTCGCCGAACTGCAGGACTTCGTGCGCCGTTTCGCGGCCAACAAGTCCAAGTCGCGCCAGGCCACCTCGCGCCTGAAGCAGATCGACCGCATCAAGGCCGATCAGGTCGTGGTCAAGCCCTCGTCGCGCCAGAACCCGTACATCCGGTTCGAGCAGAACAAGGTCATGCACCGCTTGGCCGTCACCGTCGAAAACCTGACCAAGGCCTACGACGCGCCCGTCATTACCAAGTTTTCGGCCATGGTCGACGCCGGCGAAAAGATCGCCATCATCGGCGCCAACGGCGTGGGTAAGACCACGCTGCTGCGCCTCTTGGCCCAGGATCTGCAACCGGATTCGGGCACGGTGAAGTGGTCGGACAACGCCGACCTCGGCTACATGGCGCAGGACGTTTCCGACCAGTTCCAGCAAACCGACATCAACCTGCTGGACTGGATGGGCGACCACCGTCAGCCGGGCGACGACGACCAGTCGATCCGTTCGGTGCTGGGCCGCCTGCTGTTCTCGGCTGACGACCTGCCCAAGGCCCCGAAGGTGCTGTCCGGCGGCGAAAAGAACCGCATGACGTTCGGCCGCCTGATGCTGGGCCGGCACAACGTGATGCTGCTCGACGAGCCGACCAACCATTTGGACATGGAATCGATCGAATCGCTGCAGTTCGCGCTGGAAAAGTACGAAGGCACGCTGGTGTTCGTGTCGCATGACCGAGAGTTCGTGTCGGGCCTGGCCACGCGCGTGATCGAAATCCTGCCCTCGGGCGAGATCGTCGACTACCGCGGCGGCTACGAAGACTACCTGTCCTCGCGCGGCATCGAGGCCTGATTCCGCACGGCGGGTCATGAAGCGGGGGCCCGGGGGGGGGGCGGCGGGGTGCGTTTGTACGCCCCCCCTCGGGCATCCATCACCCCCGCCCCGCG
>CBHWAL010000337.1:0-5776 GCA_966111495.1 uncultured Achromobacter sp.
CTGTCCGATGAGTCCCTGCGTCAACGGCACGGTGCCCAGCCAGAACAAGCCCATCCATGCGGCAAACGCGTACAACACCCATGGCGACAGCGGCACCGACAGCAGCAACAGGATGCCGAACGCCCGCATGAAGTAAACCACCGCGAGCAGGCGCTTCTTGCTGTACTTGCCGCCAAGCTTGCCGGCGTAGAACGACCCCACAACGTTGAAGAGGCCAATGAGCGCGATCGCCGTGGCGCCCTGCCCGGCCGTCAGCCCCCCGTCGGTCACATACGCCGGCAAATGCAAGGTGATGAACGCGGTGTGAAAGCCGCAGACGAAGTAGCTCCAGAACAGGAAGTGGAACGACGGATGGCGCACGGCCTGCTTGATGGCGGTGCCAAGGGATTGCTGCGGACCGACATGCGCTTGCGGCCGGCCGCGCAGGAAGTACGCAAGCGGCGCGGCGCACGCCACGAAGAGCGACAGCACCCACAGCGCGCCGGTCCAGTCCAGGCCGGTGATGAGCAATTGTCCGGTGGGCACCACGGCGAACTGCCCCAGCGAGCCGCCCGCGCTCGCAATGCCCATCGCCGTGCTGCGGTAGGCGGGCGGCACGGCGCGCGCCACCACGGGCAGGATGACGGGGAACGTCGTGCCCGCCTGACCCAGTCCGACCAGCACGCCGGCCGTCAGATAAAGCGTGGCCTCGTCGGTGGCAAAGCGCGTGCCGATGAGGCCCAGCATGTAAAGCACCGCGCCCAGGGCAATGGTGCGGCCCGAACCGTAGCGGTCGGCCAGCATGCCCATGAAGATACAAGCGATGCCCCACACCAGGTTCTGCAGGGCGAAGGCCATGGAGAACACTTCGCGGCTCCAGCCGTGCGTCAGGCCCATCGGCTGCATGAACAGGCCAAAGGTGGCGCGCACCCCCATGGCAAGCAGCACGACCAGAGTGCCCAGGGCAATGGTGCGTGCGGAAATCGTATCGGTTTGGCTAGACATGAAACCCGTGTCTGGTTGTTTTTGGGTTTGCGCCCCCTCCTCGGGGCGGCCCCACGCGGCGGCGGGACGCAAACATCATATACAAGTCGTCAGGCGGGTCTGTGAATACCCGCGTTGACGCAATAAGCTTCGCGTAGGCGGCGATTGCAAGCCGTCCGCGCAAAGCCCAATGACTTGGGTGTTGCCGCGCCTGCTGATAGACTTGCGTCCTGCTTCGAAGCCCACGTCCGCAGTGCTAAACTTCGGCTCGCAAGTTCCGCAGCAATTTCAAGGCCTTAGTGCAAAGCGCGCCCACGCCGGCGCCCGTTTGCCGCCCTCAGTGGCGCAAGCGTCTCGCGCACCCCGCCCCGCTCGCCGTAGTTAAATGGATATAACCGGCCCCTCCTAAGGGTCAATTGGTGGTTCGATTCCACCCGGCGAGGCCACTCAAGCCTCGGCCTTGCGCGCCGTCTCTCCTCAAAAATGTCCCCCCATTCAGCCAGATGAGGGTTAATCCGGGCTACGCTCTTGCGCGCCGCGCGGTTAGCTTTGCGACTTCTGACATGTGACCAATTGCTGCCACGTCAATATGTCACTAATAATTTTTTGCGTAATCGTCGCAAATCGCCTTGCGTGACACTTGAAATTGCTGTTTAAATTCGACGCGTAAGCCCATAATTCATCTGGACTTTTCCTGATCCGACGAAACGCCGGCTTAAGAAATATTTGTTCACAGACCGACAAGCCTGCTCAACCATGGCCTTTTCCTGGACACGTGCAATTGCGAAAGCCCTAGCGCCTGCCGCGCTGGCGGTGTGCGCGCTCCTGCCCCCTGCGGCACAAGCAGCCAAGAACTCCGATCCTTGCAAGACCAACGCCAAATCGGCGGCCTGCAAGGCGCAACAAGCAAAGAAAGCCCCCGCGCCCAAGGCGGGTTCGGGCAAGAGCGCCGCCGCCAAGCAGGCGGCGCCGTCCGCCAAGAAGGCGCCTCCCAAATCCTCTTCGGCCAAGAAGGCGCCACCCAAGAGCGGCAAGCAGGTCGCCGCGAAAGGCACGCCGCCCAAGAAGGCTGGTGCGTCGGGTAAGAGCGGCAAGGGTGGCAAGGCGGACAAGGCCGCTAGCGGCCGGCGCGTTGCCGCCGCCGCCGCCAGCGCCGCGATGCCGCCGCCCGCCGCCTCGGCACGTGCGGAAGCCGCCGCGCTGCGGTCCAGCACTGCCTATGTGCAGGACCTGGAAACCTCCACGGTCATCTTCGCCAAGAACGAAAACGTCGTGCGCCCCATCGCTTCGATCTCGAAGCTGATGACCGCCGTCGTCGTCGTGGACGCCAACCTGCCGATGGACGAGATGCTTGAGATCACCGACGACGACGTCGACGAACTCAAGCACACGACGTCGCGGCTGCGCGTGGGCACCAAGCTGTCGCGCGGCGACATGCTGCACCTGGCGCTGATGTCCTCCGAGAACCGCGCCGCCAACGCGCTGGGCCGCCACTATCCCGGCGGCCTGCCCGCCTTCGTGGCCGCCATGAACTCCAAGGCGCAGTCGCTCGGCATGACCAGCACGCGGTTCATCGAGCCCACCGGCCTGTCCAGCAACAACGTGTCGTCGCCGCATGATCTGGCGCGCCTGTTGCGCGCGGCGTCGCAGCGTCCGCTGATCCACCGCTACTCCACCGATACGGAGTACGAGGTCGAGATCAACAACCGCACGCAGACCTTCCGCAACACCAACCTGCTGGTGCGCAAGCCCGACTGGGACATCAAGGTGTCCAAGACCGGCTACATCAACGAAGCTGGCGAATGCCTGGTGATGTTGGCGCGCATCAACGGCCGCGACCTGGCGATCGTGCTGCTGGATTCGCAGGGCAAGCTCTCGCGTATCGGCGATGCCGTGCGCATCCGCCGCATCGTGCAGAGCGAAGTGGCCATGGCGTCAATTGGCGCGGGCGGCTGATGACTGGCTGACCGGTGCGCGTGCAAGGATGAAGGGCCCGATTGAATCGGGCCCTTTTTCATGGCGTTGGCCAGCGGGATTATGCCGCGCGGCGCTTTGCCGGAACCGGCTGGGCGTCGCACAGCGACGGCGGCAGCCCTTCCAGAACGGCTTTTGCATTGAGCGATTGAATTGGCACGCTGGCGTCGCGCGGGATCCGGCCGTCAGCCTGCAGCAACTGATACCGCAGGCAGCACACGCGCAGGAATGAGGTGAAGTTGGCGGCCTCGCCGCGATACTCGACCAGTTCGTCGTACAGGCGTTCGATCAGTTGCGTGACCCGCATGCCGTCCCGCCCGGCGATCTCTTCAAGGACCTGCCAGAACAGGTGCTCGAGGCGCAGGCTGGTCGCCACGCCATGCAGGCGCAGTGATCTTGTCTCGCAGGCATAGGAGTGCTCGGTGGCGCGGATGAAGATTTCACACATGGGAGGCTCCTGGGCATCGGCGACACGCTGCCGGGACCGGCACGCCTGCGAACGACTGTACGACGACTTCCTCGCCCGGGGCAATACGGCCCCGAACCGGTGACGAGTTGTACCTTCCCGCGCTGATTGATGTACATCATGGTTTTAGCCGCCCAAGCGGCCGAGCATAGTGAAACTGATCAGACTTCGGAGGTAGTGATGAACAAGACCATGAAGGCCGCAGTGGCACGCGCGTTTGGCCAACCGCTGGTAATCGAAGAAGTCGCCGTACCGCGCCCAGGTCCGGGCGAACTCCTGGTAAAGATCGAAGCCTGCGGCGTCTGTCACACGGACCTGCACGCCGTTGAGGGCGACTGGCCCGTCAAACCCAATCCCCCTTTCATTCCCGGCCACGAGGGCGTCGGCTACGTGGTCGCCGCGGGCGCGGGCGTCACGCACGTCAAGGAAGGCGACCGCGTCGGGATCCCCTGGCTGTACTCCGCTTGCGGCCATTGCGAACACTGCCTGGGCGGCTGGGAAACCCTGTGCGAATCGCAGCAGAACACGGGCTACTCCGTCAACGGCGGCTTTGCCGAGTACGCGCTGGCCGCCGCCGATTACGTGGGCCTGCTGCCCAAGAGCGTCGGCTTTGTCGATGTGGCCCCAATCCTGTGCGCCGGCGTCACTGTATACAAGGGCTTGAAGATGACGGACACCCGGCCTGGCAATTGGGTGGTCATCTCGGGGATCGGCGGTTTGGGCCACATGGCGGTGCAGTACGCAAAAGCAATGGGTCTGAACGTGGCTGCCGTGGATATCGACGACGCCAAGCTGGATTTCGCGCGCCGCCTGGGCGCCGAAGTCACCGTCAATGCGCTAACCACGGATCCTGCCGCGTATCTGAAACGCGAGATCGGCGGCGCGCATGGAGCGTTGATCACCGCGGTGTCCCCCAAGGCTTTCGAGCAGGCGCTGGGCATGGTGCGCCGGGGCGGCACAATCTCGCTGAATGGGCTGCCGCCGGGGGACTTCCCGCTGTCGATCTTCGACATGGTGCTTAACGGCGTGACCGTGCGCGGCTCCATCGTGGGCTCCCGGCTGGATCTGCAGGAGTCGCTGCAATTTGCCGAAGAAGGCAAGGTGCATGCCACCGTCGCCACCGAAAGCCTGGACAACATCAATAGCGTGTTCGACCGCATGAAGCGGGGCCAGATCGAAGGCCGCATCGTGCTCGACTTCGCCTGATACCGGGCGGCGTCAGAAAGGCGGTTTGCTTGGGGCGATGTCTGACACCCGACGGATATCGTCGTCAGCTTGCGATGGCGTTTCAACGGGTGTCAGACACCTAGGCTCGGTACAATCCGGCCTACCCTGATCCCAGCGAGGCCGCATGCCCACCCCACCCTCTGAGCGTCGCAGCAAGCCTGCCACCAGCCGCGCGCCTAGGCGTGGGTCCGGCCGGGTGACGATTGCCGACGTCGCGCGCGTGGCGGGCATGTCGATGCACACGGTGTCGCGTGTGCTGAACGCTCCCGAAAACGTGCCTGAACGCACGGTCAAGCTGATCCACGACGCCATCGCCCAGACCGGATATGTGCAGGACTTGGTGGCCGGCGGTCTGGCCAGCGGCCGCAGCCGCCTGGTGGCGGTGACGGTGCCCACGCTAGGCAGCCCGGTGTTTCTGGAGGCGCTGCAGACGCTCAGCCTGCATCTGAGCCGGCATGGCTATCAAATGATGCTGACCGAAAGCGGCTACGACCCCGAGCTGGAAGTGTCCGCCCTGCAGGCGATCCTGGGCCGGCGGCCCGATGGCGTGGTCATGATGCGCACGGTGCTGACCCCGACGGGACGCACGCAGTTGCGCGCGGCGCGCATTCCCGTCGTGGAAGCCTGGGATTGGAATGACGATCCGGTCGACATGCTGATCGGTTTTTCGCACGAGGCGGCGGGCGCGTGCGTGGCGCAGTTTCTGTCCGAAACCGGAAGGCAGCGGCCCGTGGCCGTCATCGGCAATGATCCACGGGCGGGTCGCCGGTTGCAGGGTTTCACGGCGGCGGCGCGCGCGTTGCGCTTGATCGGCCCGGACTCGGATACGCCGCACGTGCTGATCCCCGCCCCCGCCACGATGGGCGCGGGCCGCAGCGGGCTGGCCGAACTGCTGGCGCGCGTGCCCGATGCCGATGCCGTGGTGTGCAGCACCGACATGATTGCCATGGGGGTGTTGCTGGAAGCCGCAGCGCTAGGCAGGCAAGTGCCGGGCGACCTGGCCGTCGTGGGATTCGGCGATCAGGCCTACGCGGCGGCCACCACCCCACCTTTGACGACCGTGCGCATTGATGGCTCGCTGATTGGCGAGCAGGCGGCGCGCGCCATCATCGACCGCCTGGACGGACAGGCCAATGAGGGGCTCCG
>CBHWAL010000338.1:0-5704 GCA_966111495.1 uncultured Achromobacter sp.
GGTGCTGAAGACCCCGTTTACCTTGTCCCGCACGCTGTCCGATATCTTCGGCGCCGAGATCTGGCTGAAATTCGAGAACCTGCAGTTCACCGCTTCGTTCAAGGAGCGGGGCGCGCTGAACCGCATGCTCACGCTGTCGGACGAAGAGCGCGCCAAGGGGGTGATCGCGGTATCGGCGGGCAACCACGCGCAAGGCGTGGCCTACCACGCGCAGCGCATGGGCGTGCCGGCGGTGATCGTCATGCCACGCTTCACGCCGACGGTGAAGGTTGCCAACACGCGGCGCTTCGGCGCCGAAGTCGTGCTGGCGGGCGATACCTTTGATGACGCCAAGGCGCGCGGCTACGAACTGGCTCGCGAACGCGGCCTCATCATGATCCACCCCTACGACGACGAAGCCGTCATGGCCGGGCAGGGCACCGTCGCGCTGGAAATGCTGGAAGACCAGCCCAAGCTCGACACCCTGGTCATCGCCATCGGCGGCGGCGGGCTCATCTCTGGCATCTCCACCGCCGCCAAGGCCGTGAATCCCGCCATCGAGATCGTGGGCGTACAGACCGAGCGCTTTCCGGCCATGTACGCGGCCGTCAAGGGCGTCACCATGCCGCCGGGCCAGTACACCATCGCCGAGGGCATCGCCGTCAAATCGCCTGGCGACCTGACGCTGCCTGTCGTGCGCCGGCTGGTCGACCGCCTCGAGCTCGTCAGCGAGGCGGACATCGAGCACGCCATCGTCGTGTTGCTGGAAATTGAAAAAACGGTGGTGGAAGGTGCGGGCGCTGCGGGCCTGGCCGCCTTGCTGCGCGCGCAGGAAGAGGGCAGCGACCGGTACAAGGGCAAGCGCATCGGACTGGTGCTGACGGGCGGCAACATCGATCCGCTGATGCTGGGCGAACTGATCGAGCGCGGCATGGTGCGCGCCGGGCGGCTGGCGCGCATCCGCGTCGACCTGCGCGATCTGCCGGGCGCGCTGGCTCATGCGACCAAACTGATTGCCGACGCGCAGGCCAACATCACCGAAGTGCATCACCAGCGGGCGTTCACGTCGCTGCCGGTGCGCAATGTAGAGGTGGATTTTGTGCTTCAGACGCGCGGTCCCGAGCACATCCAGGAAGTGATCGACATCCTGAACGCGGCCGGATTCGCCGCCAGCAACCACGACCACTGAGTACCGCGGCGACGTCACGAAGCCGCCAATTCTTTCAAGTTGCTGTCAGAAAACTGTCGCTCCGGCCGAGCTTTCGGCCGGAGCGATTTTTTATGGCGGCTGCTGGTTCGGTGGCGTGGTGGATGGGGGTAGCGTGGTCTCCGTGTTCGCCGGATAGACGCGGCGACGCCTTCAGTGCACAGGAAAAATGCATCCGCATGTTTCCATGCGGTGCGCCGATCGCATTCGCCGGGAACTTTTTTGCTTGGTGTGAACTTGCGCGAAATCACTGCTTCTCAGGCGATGTCCGGTTGTTCTTCAGGTTATTTCGTGCCATTTGCGTTCGTAAATACGTCCATTCCACGGTCTAGGGATATCCCCGAGAAAGTCATGGTTGATACGGATATGGCATATGTCGTTCCACGATTTACCATCCCGCGTTCATGTCGTTGCCACCCCCTTGGGGAGGCTGCGTTGAACGAGAAATGCTCGCGCCTGAAGTCATGTTTTTTAGGCCGCGGCAGATTAGGGAGAAAGCAGATTGATAAAAAACAGACAGGATTTCTGGTCTGGTGTGATGTTCATCGTGGTAGGGGGAGGCTTTGCGTTACAGGCGACCCAATATTCCATGGGAAGCGCGGCGCGCATGGGCCCCGGCTACTTTCCGTTCTGGCTCGGCATCGTGCTGGCGCTGATGGGTGCGACGGTGCTGATGAGCGCCTTGTCCCCCCGCGCCCAGACCACGACGATCAGCCGCTATGACTTCCGCATCCTTTTTCTCGTCGTCGGGTCCGTGTTCCTGTACGGCTTTTCCCTGCGCTATCTCGGGCTGTACCTGTCGGTATTCCTGCTCGTTGTGATCAGCAGCCTCGCCAGCCACGAATTCAACTGGAAGGTCGCCGTCGCCAACGGCCTGTTCCTCGTGGCGTTCTCCTACCTCGCGTTCATTCGCGGGTTGGGCTTGATCTTTCCGCTGTGGCCCAGCGTGCTGACCAACTGAGGTACCGGACATGGAATTGCTTCAAAACCTGATGCTGGGTTTTTCGGTGGCCTTCACCCCGGAAAACCTGACTTACGCATTCATCGGCTGCCTGCTGGGCACGCTGGTCGGGGTGCTGCCGGGACTGGGTCCCGTGCCGACCATCGCCATGCTGCTGCCCATCACCTACGTGCTGCCGCCCACCGCCGGCCTCATCATGCTGGCCGGCATCTACTACGGCACGCAGTACGGCGGGTCGACGACAGCCATCCTGGTGAACTTGCCGGGCGAGACCTCGGCGGTGGTGACCGTGCTGGACGGGCACCAGATGGCGCGCAACGGACGGGCAGGCGCCGCGCTGTCGCTGGCAGCCATCGGCTCGTTCTTCGCGGGCAGCATCGCCACCGTGCTGATCGCCGCCTTTGCGCCGCCGCTGGCCGAAGTCGCTTTCGCGTTCGGACCTGCCGAATATTTCTCGCTGATGGCGCTGGGCCTGATCGGCGCCGTGGTGCTGGCGTCGGGCTCGCTGCCCAAGGCGATCTGCATGATCCTGCTCGGGCTGCTGCTGGGCATGGTGGGTACCGACGTGAACTCGGGCGTTGCGCGCTATGACTTCAGCATCCCCGAGCTGCAGGACGGCATCGACTTCGCCATCGTGGCCATGGGCGTTTTCGGCCTGTCGGAGATCATGGCCAACCTGGAGCTTAAGGAGAACCGGGTCGAGATCACGGACAAGGTCGGCTCGCTGTATCCCAGCCGTCAGGAATTCCGCGAGGCCGCGCCCGCCATCGTGCGCGGCACGGCGCTGGGTTCGGCGCTGGGCATCCTGCCGGGCGGCGGTTCCGTGCTGTCGGCCTTTGCCTCCTACACGCTGGAAAAGAAGCTCTCGAAAGAGCCGGAGCGTTTCGGCAAGGGCCATCCCGCCGGCCTGGCCGGTCCCGAATCCGCCAACAACGCGGGCGCGCAGACCTCCTTCATTCCGTTGCTGACCCTGGGCATCCCGGGCAACGCGGTGATGGCGCTGATGGTGGGCGCGATGACGATCCACAACATCCAGCCCGGTCCCCAGGTGATGAGCAGCCACCCCGAGCTGTTCTGGGGCCTGATCGCCTCGATGTGGATCGGCAACCTGATGCTGGTGGTGCTGAACCTGCCGCTGATCGGCATCTGGGTGAAGCTGCTGCGCGTGCCTTACCGCATGCTGTTCCCCGCGATCCTGGTCTTCTGCACGATCGGGGTGTATTCGCTGAACTACAACGCCTTCGACATCTTCATGTTCGCCATCTTCGGCATCATCGGCTACGTGTGGAGCAAGCTGGGATGTGAAGGCGCGCCGCTGCTGCTCGGCCTGGTGCTGGGACCCATGATGGAAGAAAACTTCCGCCGGGCGCTTCTCTTGTCACGCGGCGAGTTCTCTACATTCGTCACGCGCCCGCTGTCGGCCACGCTGCTCGCGCTTGCCGCGATCCTGCTGGTGCTGGTGGCGTTGCCCGCGCTGCGCAAAAAGCGCGAAGAGGCTTTCGTCGAGGTCGATTGACGATTCGGTAACGGTTGGCTCCGGGTCTGGTTCGGCGCAAGCCGGCCAGGCCCTTTTTTTATTGCCGGGCCACCAGGCTCTTCAGGCCGTACAGGCGTTCCCGGTGCAGGGTCGCCGTCAAGGGCTCAGGCTCGCGTCCCAGCGCGACGTAGTCGGCGGGAATCTGGGCAATGGCGTCCTGCATGTTTTCAGACGCCGCCTGCCACCACTGCACCAGCATCCGGTCCGGGTTGTAGACGTCCAGGCCCTGCCGGCGCAGCTCGGAGCGGTTGAAATCCTTCAGATTCCACGTCAGCACCTGCACGGTCGGCGTCTGAGGCAGCCCGCAGCGCGCACGCCGCGCCAGCCCAGCCGCGATCACATGAAAATCCTTGGGATCGCTATAGCGCAACGACGCCTCATAGATCTGCGTGTCCGATTCCATGGCCGCCGGAAACCGCGCGTTCATGTCTGCCCAGAAATCGGCCATCACCTCGGGCGGAATGTCCCAGATGCGGCAGGCGTTGCGGCGCCATTCCTCGCCGATGCGCTCGGTCCACACGGGCTGGAACACGCCGGCCTCGGCCAGGCGCAGCAATAGCCGGCGCAGGATGCCGGACATGAGAACGCACGCGTCCAGGACGATAAACGGGGGAGAAGCGGGAAGGGTGGTCAAGATCGGTTCGGTCGCCGGCCCGGGAAGCGCGCACGAGCGTGCGCCGATGGCCGCCGGGCGGGCGGGGAAATAAGAGGCGAGGCAGAAGAATAGTGTTTTTTTCCGTGGTCTGCCGGGCGGGGCGGTCCTTCGGGCTTTCGCCCAGCGCTTGCCGCACCCGGTCGCAGACGCCGTGCTGGGGGGCGAGCCGTTGCTGCAAATCACGTCATTGGCTTAGCCGTCAGCATGTCCGCCGGAAACGGCACCAGCATGTCGCGGCTGTGGGCGGCAGCCGCGGTCAGCCAGTCGCCATAAGCGCCTTCGGGCAGGATGACCACCATGCGCTTTTCCGTGTTGGGCTGGTGATAGCGGCTGAACAGGGGATCGTTGTCGGCGTTGATGGTGAGCATGGTGTAGCTCTCCTGCCATTGCCCCGCTGCATCGCGATAGCGATCCCACAGGCCCGCAATGCCTAGCGGCTTGCCGTCGGCACGGGTGAATTGGGTGGCCACGGCCTTGCCGGACGTCCAGTCCGGTTCGAAGATCGCGTTGGCGGGAATGATGCAATGCTGCGCGCGCCGCCAGGCGTTGCCGAACGTATAAGAGCCCGCGGCCGTCTCGGCGCGGGCGTTAAAGGTGGAAAGCTTGCCGGCCCGTTCCAGGCCGCCTGCGCGCGTCACGGCGCTGATCAGGCCCCAGCGGCCAGCGGTGGCCTCACGTTCGGGAACGGCGTCGTCGCCGGCGTCATGCTCCGGCGGACGCCGCACGAACAGCCCTTCATAGCGGGGCCACATGTCGTACTTGCCGATGGCGGCGGGTTTAGCGCGCACGCCGAATTTCTGCAGCAGCAGTTCTGCGTCCTTGAGCGTCTGGTAGTGCGAACACATGCGCGGCTCCCGCCATGACGGGTGGCGCGGGGTGGCGCCTCCGGGGATCCAAGCTTGCCGTGTTGGCGTGCGATTTGTCCAGCGGGAGGGGAATGCGAGGGGTGGTGCCCGAGACCGGAATCGAACCGGTACGGCCGCGAGGCCGAGGGATTTTCTTACCACTTCGGCTTTCGCCGCCAGCACAGGCTTGCTGTTCGTGGTCTGGAGCACGCCTTCACCATAGCCTTCTCGGCCTTAGGTGCCCGCCGTCTGCTCTCTACACCTTCCCCGATATGCCATCGGGGCTTGGCTCGGCGTTAGCGCGGAACGGGTCCAGGGCCTTCACCGAGTTTGACGGGCTTCACCTTTGGAGTTTCCTCCAGAGGGCTCAAATTTGCTTAAGTCCCTTGTGTCTACCAATTTCACCACTCGGGCGATGCGCGTCCCGCAAGGGGCCGGCAGCGGGCGAGACTATACCACCTTGGGTGCGGGATATGGCCGAGCGCGCGTGGGAAAGGGTAACCACGACAGGAATCGGATC
>CBHWAL010000339.1:0-5699 GCA_966111495.1 uncultured Achromobacter sp.
CTGGACGTGGTGCAGCTCACCTACACGTACCAGTTCTGATCGCATGGTCCCGGTGCAGGGCGCGCTCGCTTAGGCGGGCGTCCTGCTCGCAGATCTTGAAAACCACCCTTCGGGGTGGTTTTTTTTGCCCCGGCGGGGCGCAGGGTACGGTTGCATGCCGCGGCAGTAACCACAAAAAAAATTATGTTTTGACTGCGTGTCCACGTACTTGTTGGTGTTGAGTGCAATGGCCAGAATGCCCTGGCAACACCCAAAACCACAACGAGCCGTCGCTCGGGGCTCCGATCCGCCGCTGCACGGGCGATGGCGGCCAGGCCTGGCAGGCGGCATACGGAGACTCAGATGAAATACCCCTGTACGCAGGCGCGCCATATGGCACGCCCCACGACGCGCAACATGGCGCGCAACATGGCGCGCATGGCCGGCGCCGCCGGTCTGGCCGTTGCCCTGGCCACTACCTCATTCGCCGCGCTGGCCGACGCGTTCCCGAACAAACCCGTGCGCATGGTGGTCGGCTTCGCACCGGGCGGCGGCGCGGATATCGTGGCCCGGCTGGTCGGCGCCAAGATGGCCGAGAGCCTCGGCCAGCAGGTCGTCGTGGAAAACCGCGCGGGCGCCACCGGCACCATTGCCGCAGACAATGTTGCGCGCTCGCCCGCCGACGGCTATTCGCTGTTTCTCGGATCGCAATCCACCATGGTCGTGGCGCCGTCCCTGTTCCCCACGCTGCCGTTCAAGCCCGAGACCGATTTCGAGCCGGTGTCGCAGGTCGTGACGATGCCTCTGATCCTCGTGGTCAATCCGGCGCTGATTGACGTCAAGAGCGTCGGCGAGCTAACCGAGCACATCCGCAAGGCCGGCAACGGCGCGCTGAGCTACGCGTCGTCCGGGCAGGGCGGCCCGCAGCACATCGCCGGCGAGCTGTACGCGCACCGGGTTGGCACGAAGGTCACGCACGTGCCCTACAAGGGCGAGTCGGCGGCCATCGCCGACGTGTTGGGCGGCCACGTGCCCTACATGTTCGCAAACCTGCCTGTCGCGCTGCCGCACATCGCCTCGGGCAAGGTCCGCCCGCTGGCCATCACCAGCCTGAAGCGCGATCCGAAAGCGCCCGAGATTCCGACGCTGGCCGAATCGGGCTTCAAGGACTTCGAGGTGTCGACCTGGTACGGCGTCTTTGCGCCGGCCAAGACGCCCAAGCCCGTGGTCGACAAGCTTTCCGCGTCGATCCGCACCGCGCTGGCGCAGAACGACATGCAGGCCAAGCTGAGCGAGCAGGGCTTCACGGTGGTCGGCAGCGACTCCGCCGACTTCAGCCGCTTTGTGGGCGCTGAACTGCCGCGCTGGTCGGTGCTGATCCGCGACATCGGCATCAAGCCGGAGTAAAGAGGACAACGTAATGATCGACTTCACCGAAAAGCGCGCCGCCGGCCCCGTCATCCGGCTGCATTCCGCCGACAACGTCGTGGTGGCGCGCGTGCCCATCGGCATCGGCACGGCCGTGCCCGCCGAAGCCCTCGTCAGCCGCAGCCAGGTGCCTGCGGGCCACAAGATCGCGGCGCGCGACCTGCGGGCGGGCGAACCCATCCTGAAATACAACGTGTGCATCGGCTTTGCGGCGACGGACATTCCGGCCGGCACCTATGTGCATTCGCACAACATGGACTTCCAGGAATTCGACCGCGACTACGCGCACGCCCGCGACTACGTGCCGACGGCCGTGCTGCCCGAATCCGAGCAGGCGCAATTCCAGGGCATCGTGCGCGCCAACGGCCAGGTGGGCACGCGCAACTACATCGGCATTCTTGCCACCGTGAACTGTTCGGCCACGGTGGTGCACCGGATCGCATCCGCGTTCACGGAGGAGGTGATGGCTGCCTTTCCCAACGTGGACGGCGTGGTGGCGTTGAGTCACGGCATGGGCTGCGGCATGGAAATGTCCGGCGAACCCATGGACCTTTTGCGGCGCACGATGGGCGGGTACGCCTGTCATGCGAATTTCGCGGGCGTGCTGATCGTCGGCCTGGGGTGCGAACGCAATCAGCTCGACGCGCTGCTCAAGGACCAGGGTCTGGAAGCGGGCGCGCGGCTGCAGACGTTCATCATGCAGGAGACCGGCGGCACCCGCAAAACGATCGAAGCCGGTATCGCCGCAGTCAAGACGATGCTGCCCGCCGCCAACGACGTGCGCCGCGAGCCGGTGTCCGCGCGGCACCTGAAGATCGGCCTGCAGTGCGGCGGCTCGGATGGCTTTTCGTCGATCACCGCCAATCCGGCGCTGGGCGCGGCCATGGACATCCTGGTGCGCCACGGCGGCACGGCCATCCTGTCCGAGACGCCGGAAATCTACGGCGTCGAACATACGCTGACGTCGCGGGCCCGCAGCCGCGAAGTCGGCGAGAAGCTGGTGCAGCGCATCCGCTGGTGGAAGGAAGAGTATTCCCCGGGACGCGACGTGCAGATCAACGGCAAGGTCAGTCCCGGCAACCAGATGGGCGGCCTGGCCAATATCTTCGAGAAGTCGCTGGGCTCGTCGATGAAGGGCGGCACCACGGCGCTGATGGAGGTCTATCGCTACGCGGAACCTGTCCGCCAGCCGGGCATGGTGTTCATGGACACGCCGGGCTTCGATCCGGTGTCGGCAACGGGGCAGATCGCCGGCGGCGCCAACATGATCTGCTTCACGACGGGCCGCGGCTCGATGTTCGGCGCCAAGCCGGTGCCGTCGGTAAAACTTGCCACCAACACGCCGATGTACGAGCGGCTGACCGAAGACATGGACGTCAATTGCGGCGACATCCTGGACGGCACCGCCACGCTGCAAGAGGTGGCGCAGCGCATCTTCGAAGAGATCCTGCGCGTGGCCTCGGGCGCCCGCAGCAAGAGCGAGTTGCTGGGGCTGGGCGATCACGAGTTCGTGCCCTGGAACATCGGCGTCGTGAGCTGACCGCAACCGTCAAGCAGGTTCTCGGCGGACGGTCTGGCGAGACCGTCCGCGTGCGGGACCAGACGCTCAGACGTCGGACAGCGAGGCGGCGCCCGGCATGTCGAAGCCGTTAGTCTGCAGCGCGGCCTTCAAGGCGTCGGTCTGCGCGGCATTCAATTCGACCAGAGGCGGGCGCACCGTGGCCCATGCCGCGTCGCCCGATTTCCAGGCGATGGCCGCTTTCATCGCGGGAATCAGGGGGAACTGCTGGAACACGTTGCGGGTGGCGTTCAGTCCAGCCTGGCGCTCGTCGGCGTCCGCCTCCTGCCAGCGCTGCTGCAGGGCCACGATGGGACCCGGATTGACGTTGCCCGTGGCCGTGATGCAGCCCACGCCGCCCGCGCGCAGGGTCTGCAGCAGGAATGCCTCGCTGCCCGCATAGACCTGGAATCCGCGCGGCGTGAAACGCTCGATCATCGCCGCCGTGTTGGCCCAATCGCCGCCGCTGTCCTTCACGCCCGCCACGATGCCGGGATAGCGGGTCAGCAGACGGTCGATCAGGTCCAGGCTGAGCGGCACCTGGCTGACGGGCGGGATGTGATACAGGTACAGGCGCAGCTTGTCGTCGCCCACGCCTTCGATCAGCTCGGCAAAATAGCGGAAAAGGCCCTCGTCGCTGACGCCCTTGTAGTAGAAGGGCGGCAACACCAGCACGCCCATGCTGCCGCTGCGCACGGCATGCTGTGTGAGGGCGATGGCGTCGGGCAGCGCGCATGCGCCCGTGCCGGGCATCAGGGCCGACGGCTCCACGCCCGCGTCCAGCAGCGCATCCAGCAGCGTGTGCTTTTCCGCGAGCGACAGCGAGTTCGCCTCGGAGTTGGTGCCGAAGATCGCCAGGCCGACGGACTGCTCGCGCAGCCAGCGGCAGTGCTTCACGTAGCGTCCCAAGGCCGGGCGATAGCGTTCATCGAACGGCGTCAGGACCGGAGAAAAAACGCCGGGAATGCGGGCAGGGGTCGTCATGTCTCTACTCGTTATTGGATGGATGAAAAGGACGCGCCGCGGCCGCGCGGCTGCGATTTCCGATTCTGGCACCGATCCGCCCACCGAACATCTGCTGTTTAATGGGTTCAATCCATAAAATTGTTGTGGTCTGCCACCCGTCGCGCCACACAGCTACAAGAAGGGGAGACTGTGGATACGCGATATGTGCAGAGCTTTGTATCGGTTATCGAGAGCGGCTCGCTGGCCGAGGCGGCGCGGCGGCTGGACCTGACGCCCGCCGCCATTGCCGCGCGCGTGCGTACGCTTGAAGAAGAACTGGGCGCCACGCTGGTCAAGCGCGTCGGGCGCAGCGTCAAGGCGACCGAAGCCGGCCTGAAGGTGCTGGAACGCGCCCGCAGCGTGCTTCGCGAGGTGCGTGACCTGCGAGCCAGCGCCACGGACGACGCGCCGCTCGGCGAGCTGCGGCTGGGCGTCTCGGCTTCGGCCCTGACCGGCATCATGCCCATCGTGCTGGCCCGCTTGTACCGGCGGATGCCCAAGCTGGCGGTCTTCATGGAACCCGGCACCTCCAACCACCTGTACCACCGCGTCATCAATGGCGACCTGGACGCGGCGTTCATCGTCAAGCCGCAGTTCAACCTGTCCAAGGGCTATGCCTGGAAGCAGGTGACCGAGGAACCGTTGGTCGTGCTTGCCCCGCCCGATACGCCGGGCAACGACGCGCACGAGCTGATGCGCACACAACCCTTCATCCGCTACGACCGCAACGTCTGGGGCGGGCGTCTGGCCGACCAGTACCTGCGCCAGCACGGCATCGCGCCGCGCGAGCGCCTGGAGGTCGACGGCCTGATGGGCATCGCCTGCATGGTGTCGGAGGGGCTGGGGGTGTCGCTGGTGCCCGACTGGGCGCCGGACTGGCTCGATAGCCGCCGCGTCAAACGCGTGCTGCTGCCGGGGCGCGCGCCGCTGCGCCGGATGGGCATTCTGTGGGCGCGCCACATGCCGCATTCGGCCCTGGCGGAAGCCTTCGTGGAAGAGGCGGGCCGGGCGCTCGATCCGCAGTCGCGCCGCTCGGCGGGCGACTGACGCCATAAAAAAACACCCCGCAGACCGTTTCCGGCGTGCGGGGTGCTGTATCTGTCAGGGCGAGGCCCTGACGGCCTTTCGGCTTAGTGGCGCGTTTCGACCTGGACCAGCGGCTCGTTCGAGACGGGCGTCACCGGCTTGCGTTCGCGGCCCAGACGGACCGGCGCGAACGAGGAGGCAATGCGCTGCTGCGTTTGCGCGTGGCGTTCCGGGTCGGTTTCCACCCACTTCAGGCCAGCGGCGTTGACCACGTCGTGCAGGGCTTGCGCCTTTGCAGCGGGGGCAACGGCAGGCACCACGATGGGCTGTTGCGTGCTGACCGGCGCAACCGGCGCGGGGGCCGCAGCAACGGGCGCAACTGCCGACGTCTGAACCACGGGTTCAGCGGCGGGCGCTTCCACCGGCGCCTGCACCGGCGCTGCGGGGACCGAAGCCTCGCTGGCGGGTTGCACGGCGACGGGCGGGGTCGCTTGCGGCGCAGTCTGCACCGGTTGGGCGGGCTCGGCTGCGGGTTGAGTCACCGGCTCGACAGCGGGTTCAACAGCGGGCTTGACCGAAGGCTCAACGGCCGGTGCGGCGGCGGCTTGGACAGGCTCAGCCTTGGGGGCTTGAACCGGTTCGGCCGGGACTTGCTCGGGCTGGGCGGCGGTCCGCACGGGCTGGGCCGGTGCTTGAACCTGCT
>CBHWAL010000340.1:0-5655 GCA_966111495.1 uncultured Achromobacter sp.
CAGCAACACCAACGTCCATTTGCGCCAGAGCCTCGGCCGGCCGTCGCGCGTGCTAACGCGTCCGCAGGGCACGCGCCGATCCTGGCTGGAGCAGGCCGCCAAGAACGCCGAGATGGCCCTCGCCCGCGCGCTGACCGAATCCGGCGCCCGCGCCGCCCGCACGCTGGCGCTGGCCGAAGCCCTGGACCTGGACACCGACGAAGCCGCGCTGGACGCCCTGCGCATCGAGTGCTTCGACATCAGCCACACCGCCGGCGAGGCCACCCAGGCCTCCTGTGTGGTGTTCGAACACCACGATATGCAGCCCTCGCTGTACCGCCGCTACAACATCGCCGGCATCACGCCCGGCGACGACTACGCCGCGATGCGCCAGGTGCTGACCCGCCGCTTTGCCAAGGTCGCCGACGGCGACGCGCAGATGCCCGGCCTTGTCCTTATCGACGGCGGCAAGGGCCAGGTCGAGGTCGCACGCAAGGTTTTCGCGGAACTGGGCCTGGACATCCAGACCCTGGTCGGCGTGGCCAAGGGGGAAGGGCGCAAGGTAGGCCTGGAAACCCTGGTCTTCGCCGACGGCCGTCCGCCCGTCGCCCTGGGCGGCGAATCCGCCGCCCTGATGCTGATCGCCCAGGTCCGCGACGAAGCCCACCGATTCGCCATCACCGGCATGCGCGCCCGCCGCGCCAAGACGCGCAACGTCTCGCGCCTGGAAGAAATCGAAGGCGTCGGCGCCCGCCGCCGCCAACGCCTCCTGGCCCGCTTCGGCGGCTTCTCCGGCGTCGCCCGCGCCAGCATCGAGGACCTGGCGTCGGTGGACGGCATTTCCCAAGACCTGGCGATCCGCATCTACGAGGCGCTGCGCTGAATCCCCGGAATCGCCCAGATGTCACGAATTTGTGTCACCCTCGCCGCCGACCACCGAGATGCCAGAACGCGCAGCCTCGCCGATAAGCTCGACGCCGCGCCAGAGCGAACGCTCCAATCCAAGCTCCCTTCATCAACCTGCCCCCAAATTTCAACCACCCGCCCCGACGAGCAATCCGGGCCGCGCGGATCCGGCTCCGCCGGTCCGCAGAGGCGCCCCCTCGAGGGGGAGGCGCCGAAGGCGCGTCGGGGGAGGGCTCTAGCTGTTAGGATACGGACACTATGCCAATTAACGTTCCCATTATTCTGACGTGGCTGCGTATCGCCATGATTCCGCTGGTGGTCGGGCTGTTCTATCTGCCCGAAAGCTGGATGTCTGTTCCCATGCGCGACACCTTCGCTGCATGGGCATTCATCATTGCCGCGCTGACCGACTGGTTTGACGGCTGGCTTGCCCGGCGCTGGAACCAGACATCGGCATTTGGCGCCTTCCTGGATCCCGTCGCCGACAAGCTGATGGTCTGCGCCGCGCTCATCGTGCTGCTCGACCTGAGCCGCGTCGATGCGTTCATTTCCCTCATCATCATCGGCCGCGAAATCACGATTTCCGCGCTGCGCGAATGGATGGCCAAGATCGGCGCCAGCGCCAGCGTGGCCGTGCACCGCTTGGGCAAGTTCAAGACCGCCGCCCAGATGATCGCGATTCCATGCCTGCTGTATAACCAGGCGATTTACGGCGTCAACACCAAGCTGCTGGGCGACATTCTGATCATCGTGGCCGCGGTGCTGACGGTCTGGTCGATGCTGTATTACCTGCAGCGCGCCTGGCCCGCGATCCGCGAAAAGGCCATGTAAGACCGATTTGCCGGGCCGGCTGCGCAACAGCCGGCCCGGCGCAGTTGCAACACTCCACGGCGGCCCGGCTCGCGCAAGACGGCCGCCGTGTCACGTCAAGAGCGATACGCCGGCTCGATCCGGCACGGCCCGCGCGCCGCAATCGCCATGAATACGTCGCCCGGACGCAAGTCCGCGCGCCGCCGGAGACAACCCGCGATCCGCCTGAGGCGGTCCGCAACCTGCCGCCCTTGCGCGGCCTTGTGCAATGAACACCGCTACCGCCGCCACCCCTTTGCTCTCGGACGCCGACGTACGCCGGCGCGACTGGAAAATCATCCTGCTCATCGGCGTGGCGCATGCCTCGTCCCACTTCTTCCAGCTTGTCCTGCCGTCGCTCTATGGCGCGTTGGGCCTGGAGTTCGGGCTGGACTTCGCGCGGCTCGGCCTCCTGGTGTCCACGTTCTACGTGGTGTCGGGCATTGGCCAGGCCTCGTCGGGCTTCGTGGTGGACCGCATCGGCGCGCGGCCCGTGCTGTGGTTCGGGCTGGCCTGCTTTGTACTGTCAGGCGTGCTGATCGGCTCGGCCACGGGCTACGTCATGCTGATGGCCGCGGCGGTCGTGGGCGGCATCGGCAACTCGGTCTTCCACCCGGCGGACTATTCCATCATCAATCACCGCATCACCGCGCCGCGGCTGGGCCACGCGTTTTCGGCGCACGGACTGACCGGAAACCTTGGTTGGGCGCTGACGCCCGTGTTCATCACCACCATCACGTTGCTCGCCAACTGGCGCGTGGCGGCCTACAGCGCCGCCGGCCTCGTGGCGCTGGTGCTGCTGATGACGGTGCTGGGCCGCGACCTGCTGGGCGGTCCGTCGCCCGTGGACGTGGGCGACGCCAAGGACGCGGGCAATGCGCTCAAGCCCGCCGCCAAGCCGCAAGAGGGCGTGCTGGCGACGCTGTCCGCGCTGCTGGCCAAGCCCGCGCTGTGGGGCGCATTCCTGTTCTTTGCCTGCACGTCGATCGCGCTGTCGTCGGTGCAGAACTACACGATTCCGCTGCTGGGCCAGCTTTACGACCTGTCCAAGGTCACGGCCAGCTCGGCGCTGTCCGGCTACATGGTTGCGTCGGCCGTGGGCATGGCGGCAGGCGGGTTTCTGGTGTCGGCCAATCCGCGCACCGAACGCACTGTCATGGTGGCGCTCATCCTGGCCGGCCTGACGCTCGTGGTGCTGGCGTTGGGACTCGTGCCCGCAGTGCTGGCCGCGCCGGTCGTGGGCCTGGCGGGCTTCTGCTCGGGCGTGGCCGCGCCGTCGCGCGACATGCTGATCCGCCGCGTGACGCCCAAGGGCTCGACCGGGTCGGTCTACGGCCTGGTGTATTCCGGCATGGACGTCGGTTCGGCCCTGGGGCCGCTCGCCTTCGGCCTGCTGCTGGACGCCGGACTGCGGCAGGGGCCGTGGGTGGGCGCGGGCGTGGCGTTTGCCGTGGCCGCGTTCCTGGCGCAGTGGATCGCGGTGCAGGCGCGCCGCGCCGAACCGCCGGCCGCGGTGGCCGCCGCGCGCTCCTGACCCCCTGACTCCCTAACCTGATGGCCCCTTGATCCTCCTTGACGGCGCCGGCAGCACGTTGCGCGCCGTCAAGATTCGGTTTCTGCCCACGGCGCCGCCCCGCGCCGGTTGATGCCTCGCAAGGTCCTCGCAGGGCTTCCTCGCTGTAATAACCATATGGTTGGACTGGTTATTCACAGGAGAAGCAAATGAGAAAGAAAACAACGTTGCTGGCTGCGGGGCTGGTACTCGGACTGTGGGCAGGACAGGTCTGGAGCGCATCGCAAGAGCCCATCCAGCCCATCGAACCGGCCGTCATCAAGGAGCCGGCCAAGGTCGAACTGGGCAAGAAGCTCTTCTTCGATCCCCGTCTGTCGCGCTCCGGCGCAATCTCCTGTAATTCGTGCCACAACCTTGCCATGGGCGGCTCGGACAACCTCAAGGCCTCCATCGGCCACAAGTGGCAGCAGGGCGGCATTAACTCGCCGACGGTGCTCAATTCCAGCCTGAACATCGCCCAATTCTGGGACGGCCGCGCCAAGGACCTGCGTGAGCAAGCGGGCGGTCCGATCGAAAACCCGATGGAAATGGCCTCCACGCACGAGCTGGCGGTGCAGGTGCTCAATTCCATTCCGGGTTACCGCGCCGAATTCAAGCAGGTCTTCGGCAAGGACACGATTACCATCGGCGAAGTCACCAGCGCGCTGGCCGCGTTTGAAGAAACGCTGGTCACGCCGAACTCGCGCTTTGACCAATGGCTCAAGGGCGACAAGAAGGCGCTGACCGTGCGCGAGCTGGCGGGCTACGACCTCTTCAAGAACAGCGGCTGCGTAGCCTGCCACAACGGCGTGGCGGTGGGCGGCAACTCGTTCCAGAAGATGGGTCTCGTCACGCCCTATGTCACCGAGAACAAGGCTGAAGGCCGCGCCGCAGTCACGGGCAAGGATGCGGACCGTTTCAACTTCAAGGTGCCCACGTTGCGCAATGTGGCGCTGACCTATCCGTACTTCCATGACGGCGAAGCGGCCACGCTGACGCAGGCCGTCGACGTCATGGGCCGCCTGCAATTGGGCCGCACGTTCACGCCCGAGGAAAACGGCCAGATCGTCGCGTTCCTGAAAACGCTGACGGGCGACCAGCCGGTCATCCAGTACCCGGTGCTGCCGCCATCAGAAGACGACACGCCCCGCCCCGAGCCCTTCGTGAAGTGATGCGAAAACGGTGAAGCCAACGCGGTAAAGCAAAACGGCCGTCCCGAGGGGCGGCCGTCGCTGTAATAAGCCCCGCTTATGCCGGGCTTATCCAAGCGGCGTGCCTGTCACTGGCGCACAGTGCGCACGTCCGCCGGCGGCGCCGCTTCAAAATTGCTGCGCCACGGATTGATGTCCAGCCCGCCGCGGCGGGTGTACCGCGCGTACACCGTCAACTGCTCCGGCCCGCAGGCCTGCATGATGTCGCTGAAGATGCGCTCGACGCAATGCTCGTGGAATTCCGCGTGCTGGCGGAACGAGACCACATACCGCAGCAAGGATTCGCGATCGATCGGCTTGCCCCGGTAACGGATCTGCACCGTGGCCCAATCGGGCTGGCCCGTCACCGGGCAGTTCGACTTCAAAAGGCGCGACGCCAACGTTTCCTCGACCACCTCGCCCACCCGGGTGCGCAGCAGCTCGGGCGCGGGATCATAGGTGTCGATCTCGATATCCAGCTTGTCGATATAGATGCCGTCCAGCTCGCCCATCTGCAGCTCGGAAAACCGCTGCGGCAAGAAGAAGTCCAGGCCGACCGGCGCGCCCGCGGCAGCGCTCAGGTCGCGTTCCAGCCGGCCGCGCAGCGCGGCCGAATTGACCAGGCGGGTCTGGTTGAATGAATTCAGGTACAGCTTGAACGACTTGGATTCGATGATGTTGGGGCTGTCGGCCGGCACCGAAAACGTCGCCATCGCCACCCGCGGCTTGCCCTTGGCATCCAGCCACGACAGCTCATAGGCGTTCCACAGGTCCACACCCGTGAAGGGCAGGCTGCCCGCGGTCAGATTGAGCGCCGCCCGGTTGTGCGAGCGCGCAATGGGAAACAGCAGCGAGGGATCGTATTGCGAGGCGTAAGCCACGCTCTGCCCAAGCGGGCCGTGAGACAGGGTCATAGCAAAGACATAGAAAACGGGGGATGCGGCATTGTAGGCGCTTGCAAAAGCGGCTGATTTTCCGCAATGTGAAACGTAACTCTCGGCATGTGAAAGTCCGTGCTGCGCAGCAGCGGGGGGGCATTTCACAAACGACAATGGCGTTTCATTATACGAAATGCTGCTCATAACCCGTTGATTTACATGGGTAAGATTTTTCGTCTTGTATAAGACTCGGCTTCACATTGCTCCGCAGCACAGGCATAGACTTTCTCCCATCGATTCA
>CBHWAL010000341.1:0-5651 GCA_966111495.1 uncultured Achromobacter sp.
AGCTTAACAAATCCCGCAGCCGGAAGACGGCCGGCAGGACCGATTTGTCCGGTTCCCCTTTCAGGGGATGTCGACCATCTGCATCCGGCGCGTCAACACGCCGACCCGGGAATTCAGATAGTTGGACTTGCGGTGGCTGTCATAAAAGCGCGGGTTGGGCAGCATGGCCGCCAGCCGCGCGGACTGGCTGTTCCCCAGGTTGGCGGCGGTGGTATTGAAATAATGCTTGGCGGCGGCCTGGGCGCCGAACACGCCCACGCCCCACTCGGCGACGTTCAGGTAGAGCTCCAGGATCCGTTCCTTGCTCATGACGTGTTCGATCATGTAGGCCAGGACCAGTTCCTGGCCCTTGCGCAGGTAACTGCGCGAGCCGGACAGGAACAGGTTCTTGGCCAGTTGCTGGGTGATGGTGGAGCCGCCGCGCATTTTGGAGCGCCCGGCCTCTTCCTGTTTCTGGTTGTATTCCCAGGCCTTGCGGATGGCGTCCCATTCGACCCCGTCGTGGCCCGTGAAATTGGAATCCTCGGACGCGATCACCGCGCGCTTGAGCGACCGGTTGATCTTGTCGTAGGCGACCCATTCGTATTTCAGCTCGATCGCCGGGTCTTCCTTGCGCAAGCGCGACAGCTCTTCGCGCATCATCGCGCTGCTGCCCGGGTCGCGGTAGTTGTACCAGACCACCTGGGCGAACAACCAGAATTGATACAGCAGGACCGCGCACACCAGCGCCATCACCAAGCCGGTGGTGATCCGGAACCAATTGCGGCCGCCGCCGCGGCCTGTGCGCGTCGCCATGCCCTTCAGCTTCCCGCGGCCAGCGCCTCGCGCAGCGCCGTCAGGACGGGCGCCGCATCGGGGCGCACGCCGTGCCAGATGAAAAAGCTTTCGGCGGCCTGGCCGACCAGCATGCCCAGTCCGTCGGCGGTCAGGGCAGCGCCGTCGGCGTCGGCCTGCCGCATGAAGGCGGTGGGCTGCGCGCCGTACATCATGTCGTAGGCGGCGGCGCCGGCGGCGTACAGGCCGGGCGGCAGGTCGGGCGCGGCATTCTGCAGGCCGCTGGCGGTGGCGTTGATGACCAGGTTCCAGCCGCCGGACACGGCGGCGGTGGTCGGGGCGCCCGCGGACACCTGGGTTTGCGGCGACACGCCGCTCGCGCCCCAGGCCGCGGCCAGTTCCTCGGCGCGGGCGGCGGTGCGGTTCACGATGTGGATGCGGCCGCAGCCGGCCTCGGCCAGGGGCTGCAGCACGCCGCGCGCCGCCCCGCCGGCGCCGACCAGCAGCACGGCCGCGCCCGGCAGGCGCACGCCCAGGCGCAGCAGGTCATTGACCAGACCCACGCCGTCGGTGTTGCAGCCGTGCCAGGCGCCGTCGCGCCAGGACAGGGTATTTACGGCGCCCGCCAGCCGGGCGCGGTTCGACAGGCGGCCCGATGCCAGCGCATAGGCATCCAGCTTGAACGGCACCGTGACGTTCAGGCCCACGCCGCCGTCCGCCACGAAGGCGGCGACGGCGTCGGCAAAGCCGTCCACCGGGGCAAGCAGGCGCTCGTAGCGCAGCGGCTTGCCGGTCTGCTGCGAAAACATGGCGTGGATCTGAGGCGAGCGGCTATGCGCGATGGGATTGCCGATGACGGCGTAGCGGGCTTGAGGAATCGCCTCGGTCATGGGGCCTGTGTTTCCAGAGTGTCGTTGACGAAATGCCAGGTGCGGGTGATGACCAGCACGTCCGTATCGCGGGCGATATCGGGCGGGAAGGGGGGAAAGGGCGCGGCAAGCTGGACAATGCGGCGCGCCGCCTGGTTCAGGACCGCGTGCGGCGATGGCTGGTCGATCTCGACCTCGGCGATGCTGCCATCGGCGCGTACCGACACGGTGATGCGCAGCGATCCGTAAATGCGGCCGCGCGCCTCGTCGGGGTAATGCTGGGTGCCGACCGTTTCGATCCGGGTGCGCCAGGCGTCAAGGTAGCCCGCGTAACGGGAGGCCTCGGCGGACGGCGCGATGAACTGTTTGCGCGGCTCGGCGCTGTACTGCTGGACCCGCGCCGCCAGCGCCGCCACCTGGGCGTTCTGGATGACGCTGGCCTGGTCCTGGGCGTCCTGGCCGACATCGGCGCCGTCGGGCCACGGGTTGACCGCCTGGCGCTCGGGGCCGGCGTTGTGCGGCGAGCGCAACTGAGTCATGAGGCGCGCCTGTTCGGCCTCCAGTTGCACCTGGCGCTGGCGCATGGCTTCCAGGACGATGGTCTCGGCCGAGCTGCCGGTCTGGGGAAGGGGTGTGGTGGACACGCCGCGATCGGCGTTGCCGCCGCCCGTCATCTGGTTCTGCGCGACGGTGCGGGGGTTTTCTGGCGGCGTCTCGCTGCGGGCATTGAGCAGCACGACTTCCAGGCTGGTCACGGGCGGGCGCGTCTGCGTGGGCGCGCTGAAACGCCACGCCAGCGCGCCGGCGTGCACCAACAGCGATATCGCGATGCCGATACGCAGGTAGTGCTGGGCGGGGGCGCCCAGCCACCAGAGGTAACGGCTCAGCACGGAGGGGGAATCAGCGCGTTGCACCAGCGCATTGTAAGTCGAGTCCACGCCCGCCGCGCGGTCCGTCCGAAGGCGGTATTTGCCCTCGGACGGACGGCCTAGACCCTGTCAGGCGGACGCCCGGGGAAAGATCCAGACCTTGCTGGCGGGCAGCGCGAGGCGGCAGGGGCCTGGCTCGCGGCCCTCGGTGCCATAGGCGCGCAGGGCGAGGCTGCGGGCCGGATCGGCGTCCGGCGTGCGGAACAGGTACTCCCAGCGGTCGCCCAGATACATGCTCGTCAGAAGCGGCATGTCGACGTGGTTGCCGTCCGGGTCGTCCGCCAAGCGCACCTGCTCCACGCGGATGACGGCCGTGGCGTCCTGGCCCGCGGCGACACCCGCGCCGGCCTTGCCCCACAGCGACCAGCCGGCGCCTTCGATCCGGGCCTGTCCGTCGCGCAGCTCGGTGACCTTGCCGTCCAGCCGGTTGTTGCTGCCCATGAATTCCGCCGTGAATAGCGTGGACGGTGATCCGTACATCTCTTGCGGCGTGCCCTGCTGTTCGATCTTGCCGTTGTTCAGCAGCAGGATGCGGTCGGAGATCGCCATGGCTTCGCTTTGGTCATGCGTCACCATCAGCGCAGACAGGCCCAGGCGGATGATGAGCTCGCGCAGGAATGCGCGCGCCTCTTCGCGTAGCTTGGCATCCAGGTTGGAAAGCGGTTCGTCCAGCAGGATGACGGGCGGGCTGTAGACCAGCGCCCGGCCGATGGCCACGCGCTGCTGCTGGCCGCCGGACAACGCGTGCGGATGGCGCTGGCCCAGCTTGCCCAGCCCAAGCTGGTCCAGCACGGCCTGCACGCGCTCGCGCACCTCGGCGCCTGGCGTCTTGCGCAGCTTGAGCGGGTAGGCGACGTTCTCGAACACGGTCTTGTGCGGCCACAGCGCGTACGACTGGAACACCAGCCCCAGGTTGCGCTCTTCGGCCGGGATCTCGGCGCGGGCCGCGCCGTCATAGACGACGTTCTCGCCGATGGTGATGCGCCCGCGCTTGGGGCCTTCCAGGCCGGCCACGGCGCGTAGCAGGGTGGTCTTGCCGCTGCCCGACGGGCCCAGCAGCGACACCACTTCGCCTTGGCGCAGCTGCATCGACACGCCCTTGAGCACCGGGTTGTCGCCGTAGTCCAGGTGCAGGTCTTCTACAGAAAGCTCAATCATGAAGTTTGACTCCGAATCGCAGGGCGATGCCCAGGCCGATCACGACCAGAACGATATTGATGAAGGAAAGCGCGGCCACGATGTCGATGGCGCCGGAGGCCCACAAGGACACCAGCATGGACCCGATGGTCTCGGTGCCTGGCGACAGCAGGTAGACGCCGGTGGAGTACTCGCGCTCGAAGATCAGGAACATCAGCAGCCACGAACCGATCAGGCCGTACTTGGCGAGCGGCACCGTGACATGACGGGTGACCTGGCCGCGGCGCGCGCCGGCGGTGCGGGCGGCTTCTTCCAGCTCGGGCCCCACTTGCAGCAGGGTCGACGAGATCAGGCGCAAGCCATAGGCCATCCAGACCACCGTGTAGGCAAGCCACACGCTGAAGATGGTGCTGCGCAGGGCGCGCAGCCATTCGACGAAGTTCTCGCGCAGCCATTCCGCGAAGGGCAGGGCCGACAGCCAGCCGTTCTCGTCCACGTCCAGCGCGTTGTCCAGCCACATCGGCACGAACAGGAACACCCACAGGAACGCCAGACCGGCCAAGAGGCCCGGGACGGCGCGCGGCACCAGCACGCTGTAATCCATGAAGCGCGTGACGTTGTCCGGCTTGCGGTGCATCGCCAGGCCCACGAACATGTAGCACATCACCGCCAGCGCGCCGCCGAAGACGCCGATCGCAACCGAGTTGACGATGGCTCGCATCAGGTTGGGCTGCGCGAACACGGTACGGAAGGCGTCCAGCGACAGCACGTCGAAGAGCGAGACGCCCAGGCCCCAGTTGGACACGAACGCGCGCAGCAGCACGCCGGTCAGCGGCACGATGATGGTGACGAACAGCCAGAACGCCACCACCGCGCCGGCCACCCAGCGCCATTTGCCCAGCGGCAGCGGCCGCGCGCGCGAGGCCTTGCCCTTGACGGTGACGAAGCGGTTGGCGGTGCGCATCAGGCGGCGCTGCAGCATCACCAGCGGAATGGTCATGCAGATCAGCACCACGGCCACGGCGGCCATCAGGTGATAGGACGGGATGCCCAGCTTGTTGGTCAGCTTGTACAGATACGTGGCCAGCACGAGGTTGCCTTCCGGATCGCCCAGCACCAGCACCAGGCCGAAGACTTCCAGGCCCAGGAAGAAGAGCAGCACGGTGGCGTACAGCATGGCCGGCCGCACCATGGGCAGGCTGACGGACACCATCACGCGCAGTGGCGAAGCGCCGGCCACGCGGGCGGCTTCTTCGACGTCGGACCCCATGCTGCGCAGCGCCGACGAGATGTACAGGTAGGCGTGCGGCACGTGCGTGAGGCCGGCGATGATGACGATGCTGGTCAGCGAATAGACGTTCCAGGGCACGAAGCCCAGGATGTTCTGCACCCAGGTCGAGAAGAAGCCGACCGGACCGGCCGCGACCACGTAGCCAAAGCCCAGCACCATGGGCGACACGAACACCGGCACCAGGATCAGCGGCTCGATCCAGCGGCGGCCAGGCAGGTCGGTGCGAATCATCAGGAACGCCAGCATGCCGCCCAGCGGAATGGCGATGGCGGCCAGCCCGAACGCGAGGATGAAGCCGCTGCGTAGCGCCTTATAGAAATCGGGATCCGCGAAGATGAAGCGGAACGCGTCCAGGCTCCAGGCCTTGGACGGGGAAAAGAACGGCGCCGAGAGAAAACTCTGGATGATGATGAACGACAGCGGCACGTAGATGGCGAGCGCCGTGATCAGCACCACCACGCCGCGTGGCAGGGACTGCCATTTTCTGCGCAATGACTGCATGGGAAATCCTGTGTTCGGAAATGACGCGGTGGCCGCGCCGCCGGGGACGATGGCCCCGGGGCAGGGTCAGGCGGACGGCGTGCCGTCCGCTGCGTTGGCGGGGGCTCCGGGGATTGATGCCACCCGGAGCCCGGGCATCACTTGCCCGCT
>CBHWAL010000342.1:0-5642 GCA_966111495.1 uncultured Achromobacter sp.
CAAGCTGGGCATCGACGGACAAGCCGAACTCATCAAGTACGCGGTCGAAAACCGGGGGGTTTGAAGGCGGGAAATACCCCCACACGCCGCGGGTAAGCCCGCGGTACGCCCGCCCCGCTGAGGTAGACTTGCGACACCTACGCATTACGCCAAGCACTAAGCCAAGCGTTACCCCACGCATCACCCTTCGCATCATCGCGCGCCAGAGGGCGCGCCGCCAGGAGTCCCCATGTCATTGGAAAAGCACTACACCGCCATTCTCGAAGCACTAGGGGAAGATCCGTCCCGCGAAGGGCTGGCCGACACGCCCGCCCGCGCCGCCAAGGCCATGCGCCACCTGTGCCGCGGCTACGACCAGAACCTGGACGAGATCGTCAACGGCGCGCTGTTCACGTCGGACACGCGCGAAATCGTCCTGGTCAAGAACATCGAGCTGTACTCGCTGTGCGAGCACCACATGCTGCCTTTCATCGGCAAGGCGCACGTCGCGTATCTGCCGGCCGGCAAGGTGCTGGGCCTGTCCAAGGTGGCCCGCATCGTCGAAATGTACGCGCGCCGCCTGCAGATCCAGGAAAACCTCAGCCGCCAGGTGGCTGAAGCCGTGCAAAGCGTCACCGGCGCGGCCGGCGTGGCGGTCGTGATCGAGGCGCAGCACATGTGCATGATGATGCGCGGCGTCGAAAAGCAGAATTCATCCATGGTCACGTCGGTGATGCTGGGCGAATTCCACGAAAACCCGTCGACCCGCGCCGAATTTCTTAGCCTTATTCGCTGAACGGTGTTTCCCGGGAGGGTGTCTGACACCCTTGCTGCATGGCCGTGATCTGACGGAATTCTCCCCAGGGTGTCAGACACCCGGCAAGCACGTCACCGCCGCCACGTCCCTCATCCTTTTGACGCATATCGCGGGCCCGCCCGCTGCGACGACGATGCCCGTTCGGGCATTGCCGGCGCAGCCGGCGGGCTCGGTTGCTTTTGGCACCTACTGATCCGGACATCTGGCCCTAGCGTTCTGGTCCCATCCGGGCAAACTGGCACCAGCAAGCCGGTCGCGCCGGGGCGCGGCCGTTCTCTCCCGGAGATCTCCATGAACGCGATATACCGCCTGATTCGCCGCTGCACCCTGGCCGGCCTGGCCGCCGCGCTGTTGGCTGCGCCCGCCTACGCGCAGACCAAACTGGTGGTGGGCTACCAGCTCATCGTCGGGCCGTTCCTGTCCGCCATCGCGGACGGCAGTTTCGACAAGGCCTTGAAAGAAGCCGGCTACCAGGTGGACTGGCGCCAGTTCACCTCGGGCGGCGACATCTCCACCGCGCTGGCCTCGGGCAACGTGCCGGTCGGCGTGCTGGGTTCGACCGGGATCACCTCGGCCGCCACGCGCGGCGTGGACATGCAGCTTTTCTGGATCCTGGACAACATCGGCAAATCCGAAGCGCTGGTGGCACGCAACGGGTCCGGCATCAACAGCACCGCCGACCTGAAGGGCAAGCGCGTCGCCACGCCGTTCGTGTCGACGTCGCACTTTCACCTGCTGGTCGGGCTTGAACAGGTCTGGAAGGTGCCGGCCCGCGACGTGCGCATCCTGAACATGCAGCCCCCGCAGATCGTGGCCGCCTGGCAGCGCGGCGACATCGACGCCGCCTACGTCTGGCCGCCCGCGCTGACCGAGATCGCCAAGACCGGCAAGATCATCGCCGACTCCGAACAGATCGGCGCGGCCAGCGTGCCGACTTTCGACGGCATCGTGGTCGACAAGGCGTGGGCGCAGAAGAACCCGAAATTCATGGCCGCCTTCACGGGCGTGCTGGCCAAGTCCTACGCGGACTATCGCGCCAACAGCGCCAAGTGGACGGCGGATTCGGCGCAGGTCAAGGGCATCGTGAAACTCATCGGCGGCAAGCCGGACGACATCGTCGAGGCGCTGGGCCTGCTGGTGTTCCCGACCGCGGAGGAACAGGCCTCGAAGACGTGGCTGGGCGGCGGCAAGGACTCGGGCGCCGCGCGCGCCTTCGCGGCCAGCGCCAAGTTCCTGAAGGACCAGAAGCAGATCGACAAGGCGCTGGACGACTACAGCCCGTTCGTCACCGACCAGTACGCGAAGGCGGCCGCGAAGTAATTCACGCGTCCCATCCGTCCGACCCGGCCCGGCGCCACCCCGGCGCCAGCCGCAGCGTCATGGCGGGGCCAGCAGCCGCAGGCCTCGCCACAACGATCAGGGGGAACAGCATGACCATGCAGTCCACACCCGCCGCGCAGCGCCTGTGCGCGGAAGGCGTCAGCGTCACCTATCCCGGCCTGCACGACAGCGGCCCCGTCATCGCGCTGCACGACGTCAACCTGACCATCCAGCCGGGCGAATTCGTCGTCGCGCTGGGCGCGTCGGGCTGCGGCAAGACCACGTTGCTCAGCCTGCTGGCCGGCTTTCTGTCGCCGACCGAAGGCGAGATCACGCTGGGCGGAAACCCCATCGTCGGACCGGGCGCCGACCGCGGCGTGGTGTTCCAGAAGCACGCCCTGCTGCCCTGGCTGAACGTGCTGGAGAACACCGAATTCGGCCTGAAGCTGCAAGGCGTGGACAAGGAGACCCGCCGCGCGCGAGCCCGCCGCAACCTGGAACTGGTGGGCCTGCAGGACTTCCACCGGCACATGATCTATCAGTTGTCGGGCGGCATGCAGCAGCGCGTGGGCATTGCGCGCGCGCTGACCTGCGACCCCGCCATGCTGCTGATGGACGAGCCCATGGCCGCGCTGGACGCGCTGACCCGGGAAACCATCCAGGAACTGCTGCTGGACATCTGGCGGCAGACCAACAAGATGTTCTTCTTCATCACCCACAGCGTGGAAGAAGCGCTCTTCCTGGGATCGCGGCTGATCGTCATGTCGCCGCGCCCGGGCCGGATCACGCATACGTTTGAGCCGGCCTTCAACCGGCGCTACCTGGAGACTCGCGATGGCCGTGGCATCAAATCCAGTCCCGACTTCATCGCCATGCGCGAAGAAGTCCTCGGCATCATCTACGGGGACGAGCGCGCCGCCGCCCCGCACGCCCTCCATGCCTAAGCGCCGCATCGGCCACACGCCCGCGGCGCCGGGCAAGGTGTATGGCGCGCCGGGTGCCGGCTACAGCGGCCACATTAGCCTGCTGACCAGCCTGGCGCTGATCGCGCTGTGGTTCCTCGTGACCAGCGCCGGCTGGGTGCGGCCGCTGTTCCTGCCGTCGCCGATTGCCGTGTACGACAAGTTCGTCTTTGCGATGACCGAGGGGGTGGCGAACTCCACGCTGACCGAGCACGCGCTCGCCAGCCTGGGCCGCGTGTTCGGCGCCTTCTTCCTGGCGTGCGTCACGGCGATTCCGGTCGGCATCCTGATGGGCGTGAACCGCTACGCGCGTGGCGTCTTCGATCCGCCGATCGAGTTCTACCGCCCGCTGCCGCCGCTGGCTTACCTGCCGCTCATCATCATCTGGTTCGGCATCGGCGAGTTCCCGAAGATCTTGCTGATCTATCTGGCCATCTTCGCGCCCATGGCGATCGCCGCGCGCGCGGGCGTGCGCTCGGTGTCCATCGAGCAGATCCACGCCGCCTATGCCATGGGCGGCACCAGCCGCCAGATCGTCTGGCACGTGATCCTGAAGGCGGCCATGCCGGAAATCTTCACGGGCATGCGCATCGGCATCGGCGTCGGCTGGACGACGCTGGTCGCCGCCGAAATGGTGGCGGCCGACCGGGGCCTGGGCTTCATGGTGCTGAATGCCGCGCAGTTCCTGGCCAGCGACACGGTCATCATGGGCATCATCGTGATCGGACTTTTTGCGTTCGCCTTCGACCTGCTGGTGCGTTATCTGGAACGTTTCGCCATCCCGTGGAAAGGACGAATCTGACAGGGCAATCCCCCATTCCTTCCCCCATCCGGCTCCTTTATTCTGAGACTCGGACCTCCCGGGCGCGGCAGCGCGGCGCCCGGGCGTGCCGCAGTCAAAAGGAGCCAGCCATGTCGAGCCAGGCCTCGATGCTCAAGCCCGTATTGTGGGAACGCCTGTTCGAAAAGGCGAGCGCGCCCAATCTCAGCCTGCAGGGACGCGTACGCCAGATGCTGGTGTCGGCCATCCTGAGCGGCCACCTGCCGCCCGGCATGCCGGTGCCGTCCAGCCGCTACCTGGCCGACCAGCTGCGCATCGCGCGCAACACCGTCGTGTTTGCGTACCAGCAGCTCGTATGCGAGGGCTATCTGGTGTCGCGCGAACGCAGCGGCCACTTCGTCAGCGACACTGTCATGGAAGGCCACTCGGGCCCGTCCGCCGACGCCACGCCGGCCGACACGCCCGAAACCGGCGGTGTGCGCTGGGACGAACGCCTGCGCTTTCGCCCCTCGCGGCAACGCAACATCACCAAGCCGCGCGACTGGCAGAAGCAGCCCTATCCCTTCGTCTACGGCCAGTTCGACCAAGACCTCTTTCCCACCGCCGAATGGCGCGAATGCTGCATCAAGGCGCTGTCGGTGCTGGACATCCGCAGCTGGGCGCCGGACCTCATCACGCATGACGACCCAGCGCTTATCGAACAGATCCGCACGCAGGTGCTGCCGCGCCGCGGCGTGTGGGCCGACGCCGAGGAAATCGTCATCACGGTGGGCGCGCAGCACGCGCTCTATCTGCTGGCCGACCTGCTGGTCAACGAAGACACTGTGGTCGGCATGGAAGACCCCGGCTATCCGGACGCGCGCAACATCTTCGCCAGCCACACGCGACATCTGCTGCCGCTGCCCGTGGACGAACAGGGCCTGCGCACCGGCACGCAATTGCTGGGCTGCGACTACCTTTTCGTGACGCCAGGCCATCAGTGCCCCACCACCGTCACGCTGTCGATGGAGCGGCGCGCTTCCCTGCTCGCAATGGCGCGGCAGGCCGACAGTCTCATCATCGAGGACGACTTCGAAAGCGAAAGCCGCTGGGGTGAAGGCGCGATCCCCGCGCTGAAAAGCCTGGACCGGGACGGGCGCGTGATCTACGTCGGCAGCCTGGCCAAGTCCTTTGCGCCGGGTTTGCGCATCGGCTACATCGTCGCGCCGCGCGAGCTGGCCGCCGAACTGCGCGCGCTGCGCCGCCTGATGCTGCGCCACCCGTCGGCATACATCCAGCGCGCGTTCTCGCTCTTCATCTCGCTGGGCCACCACCATTCGCTCCTGCGCCGCCAATCGCAGGCCTACCAGAAACGCGGCGCCGAGCTGGCGCAGGCGCTGGCGCGGCACCTGCCGGACTTCACGGCCATTCCGATCACCGGTTCGTCATCGTGCTGGCTGCAGGGTCCGCCGTGGCTCAATGCGGTGGCGCTTTCCGAGGCCGCGCTGGCTGAAGGCGTCGTGGTCGAACCGGGGGACGTGTTCTTCATGGACGGCGCCAACGCGCCGCGGAACTTCCTGCGCGTGGGATTTACGTCGATCCGGCCCGAGCATATCGAACCGGGCATCGCGCGGCTGGCAAAGGTGGTCGACGCGCAGCGGCGCGTGGCGCAGGATCTCGTGCTTGACGGTGTCTGACACCCTGGTGAGAGCGCCTTCATCCTGCCATGCCGTCTTAGAGGGTGTCAGACTGAGCTAACCCGGATTTCTCGGACAGTTTGGTTAGGACACTTCGGCCTCGATCT
>CBHWAL010000343.1:0-5642 GCA_966111495.1 uncultured Achromobacter sp.
CACCTTGCGATGCGAGAAGCCGACCAGCATGTCGAGGGGGCGCTCGGTCAGGTCCCAGGTCTCGACCACGGGGATGCCGATCTCCCGCAGGCGGCGCGCGGCGGGAATGTCGCTTAACAGGCCGGCAACGACCACGCCGTCGACGCGCCGACCCGCCATGGCGTTGAGCAAGGCTTCCTCGCGGCCGCGGTCATAGCCCATCTGTCCAAGGATGAGCTGGTAGCCCTCGCGGTCGAGTTCGGCAGTCAGCGCTTCAATGGTGGGCAGGAACTGCGGGACCGAGATGATGGGCACCAGCGCGGCCACCGTGCGGCTGCGGCGCGACTTCAGGCCGCCCGCCAGCAAATTGGGGATGTATCCCGTTTCCGTGACGGCCTGCTGGACACGCGCGATGGTGGCCTCGGACACGCGGCCCGGGTTGCCGAGGGCGCGCGACGCGGTAATGAGCGATACGCCGGCCGCTCGGGCGACGTCATGCAGGGTGATGGATTTGGGCTTCATGGAACCGGAAAGTGCGGGTTTGTACGGATCGCGTGCTGGCTTGCCGCGCAATTTGGACAACGTTATCATGAACGTCAGCTGCAACGTTTTCCTCACGCCGCCAGCCAGGCTCCGCATACCGGCGCTTTTTATTTGGCCACAAATGACAACGTTGTCCATGCGTCCGACTTATGCATCTGATTTGTCACGCAAGTTCGTCCTAGATATTCGGAGAATCCCATGACCGCTACTTCCAACGCCGACCGCATCGCCTGGTTGCGCATTTCGTCGTGCTATCTGCCGCTGGCCACCCCGATCAGCGACGCCAAGGTGCTGACCGGCCGGCAAAAGCCGATGACCGAGGTCGCGATGCTGTTTGTCGAGGTGCAGACCGAAAACGGCGACGAGGGCATCGGCCTTAGCTACTCCAAGCGCGCCGGCGGCCCGGGGCAGTTTGCCCACGCCAAGGAAATCGCGCCCGCCCTCATCGGCGAAGACCCCAGCGACATCGGCCGGCTCTGGACCAAGCTGTGCTGGGCCGGCGCGTCGGTGGGCCGTAGCGGCCTGTCGACTCAGGCCATCGCCGCCTTCGACGTGGCGCTGTACGACCTGAAGGCGCGCCGCGCCAACCTGCCGCTTGCCAAGCTGCTGGGCGCCTATCGCGATTCCGTCGCTTGCTACAACACGTCCGGCGGCTTTCTGCACACGCCGCTCGAGCAACTGCTGGTCAACGCCAGCGCGTCGCGCGAACGCGGCATTGGCGGCATCAAGCTGAAGGTTGGACAGCCTGACCGGCAACTGGATATCCGGCGTGTGGAAGCCGTGCGCAAGCATCTGGGCGACGACGTCCCGCTAATGGTGGATGCCAATCAGCAGTGGGACCGCCCGACCGCGCAGCGCATGTGCCGCATCTTCGAGCAGTTCAATCTGGTGTGGATTGAAGAGCCGCTGGACGCCTACGACCACGAAGGCCACGCCGCGCTTGCCGCGCAGTTCGACACGCCGATCGCCACCGGCGAAATGCTGACCAGCGCGGCCGAACACAGCGAACTGATCCGCCACCGCGCCGCCGACTACGTGCAGCCCGACGCCCCGCGCGTGGGCGGCATCACGCCGTTCCTGAAGATCCTTTCGCAAGCGGAACAGGCCGGCGCGATGCTGGCGCCGCACTTCGCGATGGAACTGCATGTGCACCTGGCCGCCGCGTATCCGACCGAACCGTGGGTCGAGCACTTCGACTGGCTGGAGCCGCTATTCAATGAGCGGCTTGAGATCCGCGACGGCCGCATGCTGGTGCCGAACCGCCCGGGCCTGGGCATCTCGCTCAGCGATCAGGCGCGCGCATGGACGCGCGACACGGTCGAGGTCGGCAAGCGTATCTGAACCACTTCCGGTCCCGCCGTCTGGCGGCGGGACCCCATGCACCACCAACGGCGCGACAGACGCCAATCCGAAGGAGACTCGCATGAAAAAATGGTTCACCACGCTTGCGCTCGGCCTGGCCGTCACGGCTTCGGCCCAGGCGCAGAACTGGCCCGCCAAACCCGTCACGATGGTGGTGCCGTTTCCGCCGGGCGGTTCCACCGACCTGATCGCCCGGACGGTTGCGCCCAAGCTGCAGGACAAGTTCGGCGGCACCTTCGTGATCGAACCAGCCCGGCGCGGGCGGCACGCTGGGCGCGGGACAGGCCAAGCGCGCCGCGCCCGACGGCTACACGGTGCTGGTGTCGTCGCTGGGTCCCTTCGTGATCGGCCCGCATCTGGTCAAGGAACCGGGCTACAACGCGCTCAAGGACTTTGAATACATCACGGTTGCCGTGCAGGCGCCGAACGTGCTGGTGGTCAACGCGAATTCGCAGCTTCGCGACATGAAAGGCGTGCTGGATTACCTGAAGTCCAACCCGGGCCGCATGACGTTCGCCTCGGCGGGCAACGGCACCTCGGATCACCTGACCGCCGAACTGTTCTGGCAGGAGACCGGCACGCAGGCCACGCACGTGCCGTACAAGGGCGGCGCACCGGCCATCGTGGATCTGCTGGGCGGGCAGGTCGACGCCAGCTTCAGCAACATCAACACGTGCCTGACGCACATTCAGTCGGGCAAGCTGCGCGCCATCGCGGTGACGAGCGCAAAGCGTTCGCCCCTGCTACCCGACGTGCCCACCATGGAAGAGCTGGGACTGAAGGGCGTGACCGTAACGTCGTGGCAGGCGTTTGCCGGCCCGAAGGGCATGCCTGCCGACATCCGCGACAAGCTGCGCGCCGGCATCGTCGACGCGCTGAACGATCCCTCGGTCAAACCGCGTCTGTTGGAACTGGGCTTTGAGGTCGTCGGCAACACGCCGGCGGAATTCACCAAGTTCCAGGCCGAGGAATTTGCCCGCTGGAAGAAGGTGATCGAAGTGGGCAAGATCACGGCGAATTGATCGCACCGCCGTCATCCGGTTTGTGTACGATCGCGGGAGCCTGCCGCCGGCCCCCCTTGCAGGCGTCATGGAGCCCGCTGTCATGCAAGCCATCCAGGATTTCGACCTGCTCTCGGTGTTGAACACGTCGATCAGCCTTGCCGCCGCCTTTGTGCTGGGGGCGCTGATCGGCCTGGAGCGCCAGTACCGGCAGCGGACCGCCGGCCTGCGCACCAACGTGCTGGTCGCGGTGGGCGCGGCGCTGTTCGTGGACATCGCGAACCGCCTGACGGGCGCCGACGGCGCCGTGCGGGTGATTGCCTATGTGGTGTCCGGCGTCGGCTTCCTGGGCGCCGGCGTCATCATGCGTGAAGAAGGCAACGTCCGCGGCCTGAATACCGCGGCCACGCTGTGGGGCTCGGCCGCGGTGGGCGCCGCGGCGGGATCGGACCTGCTCGCCGAGGCGGTGCTGGGCACCATTTGCGTGCTGGCCGCCAACACCTTGCTGCGCCCGCTGGTGAACGCCATCAATCGTCAGCCGTTGAATGCCGACGCGGTGGAAATCACCCACGCCTTTCACATGGTTGTGCCGCGCGACCTGCAAAAGAAGGCTCGGCAGGCGCTTGCCGACGAACTGGAACGCATCGGCCTGCACGACTACGAACTGGAGGTCAGGTCGTTTTCCGACGACGAGGTCGAAATCGAAGCCACCCTGGAAAACACGTTTCCCGACGAACAGGCGCGCGCGGCGTTGCTGGACCGTCTTGGCGCCTTTCCGGGTGTGCGTCAGGCGTTCTGGGCCACCAGCACGCGTAGTTGATCCGACTTGCAGTTGATCCGACTTGCAGTTGATCCAACCCACGCCGCAGCGCCGGGCGGTCGTCATGGCCGCCGCCGCGTCAGATGCAAAGTCAGCGCGGCTCGGCGGCGCTGCTCACCAGCCGATACAAGCCACTGTCCGAGGACACGCCCAGCTTGCGGAATGCCGCGGCTTTCTGCGTGCTGACGGTCTTGGGACTTTTGTGCAGACGCGTCGCGATTTCCAGCACATTGGCGCCCGCCACAAATTTTCTGACGACCAGACGCTCGCTGGGCGAAAGCCGTGCGCTGTCCAGCAGGGACTGAATGCGCTGCCCGGCCTGGCCCGGTTCGGCCCCGCCGCCGTGAACGGGGAGCAGACGGTCAGGTAGCAGGTGGCGCAAGAGGGGATCCACATAGCGTCCCGCGTGATGCACACGCCGCAGGGCGTGCAGAATGGCGGCCTCCTGCGCGCTCTTGCACACGTAGCCGTGTGCGCCAAGCCGCAATGCCAGCGCCGCGATGGCGGGATCCTGGGCGGCCGAGAAGATCATGATCTTCAGTCGCGGATGGCGCTGCCGCAGTTCGGGGATGAGTTCGGCGCAATCGTTGCCGGCCCCCTCCAGGAAATACTCCATCATCAGAACATCGGCCTGCATGGCCGGAAGCCGGCGCAACAGCTCGGTGCTGTCATCGAACGCACCGGCCACGTCGACATCGGCGCAACCCTTGAACATGGCGGTGAGGCCTTTGAGCACCAGGGGCTGGGTGTCGAGGATGCCGAGCTGAATACGGGGGCGGAACATGTTGGTTGGACGGCCTTGCGTGGTTTGTTGGGTGGCGGCACGCGAAAAGAATCTGCCGTGCCAGCAATGGCGATTCTTATGTAAGGCCGCGCCGCAAGAAATAGGACTATCCCGAAATATCGAAGCCGGCATTCGTACGGCGTTCATCGCGCAATTCAAGCGCGCATGCCGGTTTTGACGCGGACACGGCGGATTTAAAGGGCTTTGGGCGCGTTTCTCTGTCCAGTCCGATTGTTTGAGGGGGGAATGCTGGCTAGCCTCACATAGTTAACTTTGCCTTTATTCACAATCCCCGATGACTATTCTTCGACGAGCGCTGTTCGGAAAGCTCAACCAGAAAATGTTCCAGAGCCTGGAGTCGGCGACGGCGTTTTGCAAACTGCGCGGTAATCCTTACGTGGAGGTGGTCCATTGGTTGCGGCAGTTGCTCAATCAATCGGACGGCGACCTGCAACGCATCCTGCGCCACACCAACGCGGATCCCGAGGTGATCGAGCTGCATGTGCGCGAGGCGCTGGCGACGTTGCCCAGCGGCGCGGGGTCGGTCAGCGATTTCTCGTATCAGGTCGAGATCGCGGTTGAGCGGGCCTGGATCAGTGCGACGCTGCAATTCAATGACACCCGTATCCGCGGCGCGTGGCTGATCCATGCGTTCGCCACGGATCCCGAGCTGCGCCGCGTGTTGCTGGGCATCTCGCCCGAATTCCGCAAGATCCCAATGGACGATCTGGCGGCGCCGTTGCGCACCTGGATCGAAGGGTCGCCCGAGGCTACGGAAGAAGGCGCCGGACAGCCGGCAGAAGGCGCTGCGATCAGCGGCATGCCGGCCGAAGGCGATGCGCTGGCGAAGTTCTGCACCGACCTGACGGCCCGCGCCCGGGACGGCGGACTGGATCCGGTGCTGAGCCGGGATGTCGAGATTCGCGCGCTGGTGCACGTGCTGATGCGCCGCCGTCAGAACAACCCGATGCTGACGGGCGAGGCGGGCGTGGGCAAGACGGCCGTGGTCGAAGGCCTGGCCTTGGCGATCGCGCAGGGCAACGTGCCGCCCATGCTGGCTGGCGCCCGCCTGCTGAGCGTCGACGTCGGCGCCATGCTGGCGGGCGCCAGTGTCAAGGGCGAGTTCGAATCGCGCCTCAAAGGGCTGCTAGAA
>CBHWAL010000344.1:0-5635 GCA_966111495.1 uncultured Achromobacter sp.
GAGGTTTTCCGGGCAGTCGAGGCCGGCCAGGCGGTTGTGGGTATGGTGCCGGTGGAAAACTCCACGGAAGGCGCCGTCAACCGCAGCCTGGACCTGCTGCTCAACACCCCGGTCAAGATCCTGGGCGAGCGTTCGCTCGTCATCCGCCATTGCCTGATGTCGCAATCGGGCGGCATGGATGGCATCAAGACGATTTCCGCGCACCCGCAGGCGCTGGCCCAGTGCCAGGGCTGGCTGACGCGCAACTATCCCGACGTCGAGCGTGTGGCCGCGGCCAGCAACTCCGAGGCGGCGCGCGCCGCCGCGTCGGATGCGAGCATTGCCGCCATTGCCGGCGAAGTGGCCGCGCCCGCCTGGAACCTGCAGATAGTCGCCGCGGGCATCCAGGACGACCCGCATAACCGCACGCGTTTTCTGGCGATCGGCAACATCGAGCCGCTGGTCAGCGGCAAGGACAAGACCAGCCTGATTCTGGCGGTGCCGAACCGCGCGGGCGCCGTCTATGAAATGCTGGCGCCCCTGGCCGCCAACGGCGTGTCGATGACGCGTTTCGAGTCGCGTCCCGCGCGCACCGGCCAGTGGGAATACTATTTCTACGTCGACGTCCTGGGTCATCGGAACGACCCGAATGTCGAGCGCGCCCTGGCGGCCCTGCAGGCGCAGGTTGCCTACCTCAAAGTGCTGGGCTCGTACCCGGCGCAGTGAATCCCACATCATGACCCAAGCATCCAAGCCCCTCGTTGCCCCCGCGCACGTCAGCGCCATTGCCCCGTACCAGGCTGGCAAGCCGATCGAAGAACTGGCCCGCGAGTTCGGGCTGGATCCGGCAACCATCGTCAAGCTGGCCTCCAACGAAAATCCTTTGGGCATGCCCAAGTCGGCACGCGCGGCCATGCTGGCCGCCGCCGAATCGCTGGCGCGCTATCCGGACCCCAATGGCTTTGACCTGAAGGCGGCGCTTGCCGAACGCTACGGCGTGCCGATGAACTGGATCACGCTGGGCAACGGCTCGAACGACATCCTGGAAATCGCCGCGCTGGCGCTGCTGGAGCCCGGCGCCTCGGCGGTGTACGCGCAGCATTCGTTTGCGGTCTACCGCCTGGCCACGCAGGCGCGCGGCGCGCGCCATATCGTGGTGCCGGCCGTCGATCACGGCCACGACCTGGATGCGATGTTCGACGCAATCGCTGACGACACGCGCCTGGTGTTCATCGCCAACCCGAACAACCCCACCGGCACCTTCGTGCCGGGTGACAAGATCGCCGAATTCCTGGAACGCGTGCATGCCGCGCACGGCGACCGCGTCACGGTCGTGCTGGACGAGGCATACAACGAATACCTGGATCCGGAATTCCGCTTCGACAGCACCGCGCTGGCGCGCCAGTATCCCAACCTGATCGTGTCGCGCACGTTCTCCAAGGCCTACGGCCTGGCGGGCCTGCGCGTGGGCTTCTCGGTTGCGCAGCCCGGCCTGACCGACCTGCTCAACCGCGTGCGCCAGCCGTTCAACGTCAACACGCTGGCCCAGGCCGCGGCCATCGCCGCATTGGGCGACGCCGCCTACCTGGAAGAAGCCTACGCCTCCAACAAGGCGGGCAAGGCCCAGCTCTGCGCCGCCTTCGATCAGCTGAATCTGCGTTACGTGCCCAGCTACGGCAACTTCGTGCTGGTTCACGTGGGCGACGCGCCGCGCATCAACCTTGAACTCCTCAAGCGCGGCGTCATCGTGCGTCCGGTCGCGGGCGCCGGCCTGCCGGTGTGGCTGCGCGTGTCCATCGGACTGCCTCAAGAAAACGCCCGATTCATCGACGCCCTGACCGCCATTCTGACCGCATGAACGACGCGTTACCTTCTTCCGATCAGGGGGCCGCGGGCCCCCTGATTCCTGTGTTGGCAGTGGTTGGCGTCGGTTTGATCGGCGGATCGTTCGCGGCGGCCTTGCGGCAGGCGGGGCAGGTCGGCAGGGTGCTGGGCGTCGGCCGCAATGCGCAGTCGCTGGAACGCGCCGTCGCGCTGGGCCTCATCGACGAGGCGGTGACGGCCGAAGCCGCGGCGTCCCAGGCGGACCTCATCATGTTGGCCACGCCGGTCGGCGGCCTGACGAACGTGTTGTCGCAGATGCGGCCGCACCTATCGCCGAACGCCGTGCTGACCGACGGCGGCAGCACGAAGGCCGAAGTGGTCGAGGCGGCGCGCGCTGCGCTGGGCGACTGCCTTGGCCAGTTTGTGCCGGGCCATCCCATCGCGGGCGCCGAGCGCACCGGGCCGGAAGCCGCGGATGCGGCCCTCTACCGCGGACGCACGGTCATCCTCACGCCCGTGCCTGAAAACGGGGCAGCGGCCATGGCGCTGGTACGCCGGGCCTGGCAGGCCTGCGGCGCGAACGTCATCGACATGGACGCCGGCGCGCACGATCGCGTGCTCGCGTCGGTCAGTCATCTTCCGCACCTGCTGTCGTCGGTGTATATGGAACAGGTGGCCACGGCCGCCGACGCCGCGACCCGGCTGGATCTGGCGGGCAGCGGGTTTCGTGACTTCACCCGTATCGCCGCCGGATCGCCCGAGATGTGGCGCGACATCTTTTTGTCCAACCGCGACGCGATGCTGGCCGAAGTGGCTGCGGTGCGCGGCGTGCTGGACCGTGCCGAGCGCGCCATCGCCGATGGCGACGGCGAGGCTTTGCTGACGTTGCTGGACACGGCGGCGCGTGCGCGCCGCGGCTGGCGCAAGGAGTAGCTGAATGGGTGCTTTGCCTTACCTCGATCTGCCGCGCGTGCGGCGCGCGCAAGGCGCGATGGCCTTGCCCGGGTCCAAGAGCATTTCCAACCGTGTGCTGCTGCTGTCGGCCATTGCCGAAGGCACGACGGTCATCACCGGCCTGCTGGACTCCGACGACACCCGCGTGATGCTGGCCGCATTGCGCCAGTTGGGCGTGCAGGTGTCCGACCTGGAAGCAGGGCGCGTCACGGTGCAGGGCGTGCGCCGCTTCCCGGTGGAAAGCGCCGACCTCTTCATGGGCAATGCGGGCACCGCGATCCGCCCGTTGACGGCGGCGCTGGCGCTCATGGGCGGCGACTACCGGCTGTCCGGCGTGCCGCGCATGCACGAGCGCCCCATCGGCGATCTGGTCGACGCCTTGAACGCGCTGGGCGCGCGCGTCGACTATCTGGGCCAGCCGGGCTATCCGCCGCTGCACATCGGCCGCGGCGACATCGCTGAAAACGCCGTGACCCGCGTGCAGGGTTCGGTGTCCAGCCAGTTCCTGACCGCTTTGTTGCTGGCCGCGCCGCTGCAGGCCGCGCGCAGCGGCAAGCCCGTCACCATCGAGGTCGCGGGCGAGTTGATTTCCAAGCCCTACATCGAGATCACGCTGAACCTGATGGCGCGCTTTGGCGTGCTGGTGCAGCGGGATGGCTGGAGCCGTTTCGTCGTGGACGCTGGCGCGGCTTATCGCAGCCCGGGGCAGATCGCGGTGGAAGGGGACGCATCGACGGCGTCGTATTTCCTGGCGCTGGGCGCCATTGGCGGCGGCCCGGTGCGCGTGACCGGCGTCGGCGCCGACAGCATCCAGGGCGACGTGGGGTTCGCCAGCACCCTGGCCGACATGGGCGCCAAGGTCACCTATGGTCCGGACTGGATCGAAGTGTCTGGCGTGCAGGTTGCGGACGGCGAGCTTCTGCGCGCCTTCGACACCGATTTCAACCTGATCCCCGACGCCGCGATGACGGCCGCGGCGCTGGCCCTGTATGCCGACGGCCCTTGCCGGCTGCGCAACATCGGCAGCTGGCGCGTCAAGGAAACGGACCGCATCCATGCCATGCAGACCGAGCTGGAAAAGCTGGGCGCGCAGGTCGAGTCCGGCCCCGATTGGCTGCGCGTGACGCCGCCAGCGCAGGACGCCTGGCGCGATGCGCATATCGGCACCTGGGACGACCACCGCATGGCGATGTGCTTTTCGCTGGCGGCATTCGGCCCGGCGGCGGTCCGCATTCTTGATCCCGGATGTGTCAGCAAGACGTTCCCGGGTTACTTTGACGTCTACGCCGGCCTGGTTTCGGCCTAGCGCTGCATGGCATCCATGACTTTGACAGCTTCAACCTCCGCTTCCCTGGCCCCGGTCATCACGATCGACGGCCCCACCGCGTCCGGCAAGGGCACCGTGGCCCATCGCGTCGCCAAGGCGCTGGGCTGGGCGGTGCTGGACAGCGGCGCGCTGTACCGGCTGACCGCGCTGGCCGCCATCAACCGCGGCGTTGCCGCCGAGGACGAGCCCGCCGTGGCGCGCGTGGCCGAGACGCTGGATGTGCGTTTTGAAGGCCCGCATGTCTACCTCGAGGGCGCGGATGCCGGCCATGACATCCGCCGCGAGGAAGTGGGAAATTTCGCGTCCCGCGTGGCGGCTTTCCCTGGTGTTCGGCAGGCTTTGCTGGAGCGCCAGCGGGCCTTCCGGCTGCCGCCCGGCCTGGTTGCGGACGGCCGCGACATGGGCACCGTCGTGTTCCCGGACGCGTCCCTGAAGGTCTTCCTGGTCGCCGACGTCGTCGCTCGGGCGGAGAGGCGGCGTAAGCAGTTGATCGAAAAGGGAATTTCTGCTAATCTAGACGACCTTTTGCGGGATATGCGCGAGCGTGACGCGCGCGACACTGGTCGCGCCACTGCGCCGCTGGCCCCCGCAGCAGATGCACACGTGCTGGATTCGTCCAACCTGACGATCGCAGAAACGGTGCAGGCAATACTGGATTTCTGGCAACACGCCAGCCAGTGAAGTTACGGGTAGTACTGCTACAGGCAGTATTGCTCCAGGCAGTTTTTAAAGCAGTTTTTGATTAGGCCCTGCTCAAGCCAGGCGACTCCCCCACGGGCCACCCCGCAAGGGTCAGCCAGCCGGCAGGTATTTTGACTCCACTGTGGCGGGCAATCCGCTGCGGTGTGTTCTTAACGGCCATTTCGGCCCAATGGATTTCAACCCCATGTCTTCCGTTTCCACTACCGCCACCGGCGGCGAAAGCTTCGCCGACCTTTTCGCACAAAGCCTCAAGAGCCAGGACATGAAGTCCGGCGAGGTCATCAGCGCCGAAGTCGTGCGCGTCGACCACAATTTCGTCGTCGTCAACGCCGGCCTGAAGTCCGAAGCGCTGATCCCCCTGGAAGAGTTCCTGAACGACCAGGGCGAGCTCGAAGTGCAACCTGGCGATTTCGTCTCGGTGGCCATCGATTCCCTGGAAAACGGCTACGGCGACACCATCCTGTCGCGTGACCGCGCCAAGCGCCTGTCGGCCTGGCTGCAACTGGAAAAGGCCCTGGAGAACGGCGAACTGGTTACCGGCACCATCACCGGCAAGGTGAAGGGCGGCCTGACCGTCATGACCAACGGCATCCGCGCGTTCCTGCCGGGTTCGCTGGTGGACCTGCGTCCGGTCAAGGACACCACCCCGTACGAAGGCAAGACCCTCGAATTCAAGGTCATCAAGCTCGACCGCAAGCGCAACAACGTTGTGCTGTCGCGTCGCCAAGTGCTGGAAGCCAGCATGGGCGAAGAGCGTCAAAAGCTGCTCGAAACCCTGCACGAAGGTGCCGTGGTCAAGGGCGTGGTCAAGAACATCACCGACTACGGCGCGTTCGTCGACCTGGGCGG
>CBHWAL010000345.1:0-5628 GCA_966111495.1 uncultured Achromobacter sp.
TCCGCGACATGCCGCAGCCGTCCAGAAGGTGTCCGCGGCGTGCGGCGACCTTCAACCCCCCCCGCGGGGGGGCGCCGATTTGCGTAGTATTGTCGCTATGCGCGCGGCCGGCGGCCGCGCTGCGCCCAATGACAATACGCGCGCCCGGCGGATCCGGCGCGCGCCAAGGAGACGAACGCCCATGCCTACCCCCGCCCCGCTCAATGACATCGTGGCCATGCCCGCGCACGCCCTGTCGGACGCTATCCGAAGCCGCCAGGTGTCCTGCCGCGAAGTGATGCAGGCGTATCTGGCGCATATCGACCGGGTCAATTCCAAGCTGAACGCCATCGTCGCGCGCCGCGACAGCGACGAGCTGCTGCGCGAGGCCGATGCGCGGGATGCGCAGTTGGCCGCGGGACAATGGCAGGGCTGGCTGCACGGCATTCCGCAAGCGCCCAAGGACCTGACCGCCGTGCGCGGCATGGTCACCTCGATGGGCTCGCTGGTCTACAAGGACGTGGTGACGGCGCACGATTCGATTCTGGTCGAGCGCATGCGCGCCGCCGGCGCGATTTTCATCGGGCGCAGCAATGTGCCGGAATTCGGCCTGGGCTCGCATACCTCCAACAAGGTTTATGGCGCCACCGGCAATCCTTATGACGTGACCAAGACCGCCGGCGGCAGCAGTGGTGGGGCGGCGGCCGCGCTGGCGGCGCGCATGCTGCCCGTGGCCGACGGCAGCGACTTCGGCGGCTCGTTGCGCAATCCGGCGGCGTTCTGCAACGTGTATGGCATGCGCCCCTCGGCCGGCCGCGTGCCTTCCGGTCCGTCGCCCGAGGTATTCCTGAAGCAGCTTTCCTACGAAGGCCCCATGGGGCGCACGCCGCGCGACGTGGCGATGCTCCTGTCGGTGATCGCGGGCCACGACAAGCGCGTGCCGCTGTCGCTGACGGACGACCCGGCGCAGTACGCGCAGCCGCTGAACGCGGACCTGGCCGGCAAACGCGTGGGCTGGCTGGGCGATTGGGGCGGCTACCTGGCGATGGAGCCCGGCATCCTGGACCTCTGCGAAACGGCCCTGAAGGACCTGAAGACGGCAGGCTGCCAGGTTGACGACTTCCAGGTGCCTTTCGCGGGCGACCGGCTGTGGCGCATCTGGCTGGCGCACCGCCACCTGATGGTAGGCGGGCAGTTCCACGCCCTGGTCAACAACCCCGAGACCCGCAAGCTGGTCAAGCCCGCGCTGATCTGGGAGGTCGAGGGGCTGGAAGGCATGACCGCCCGCCAGATCTATCAGGCGACCGAGGAACGCAGCGCGTGGTACCAGACCGTGCTGCGCATGTTCGAAGACGTCGACTACCTGGCGGTGCCGTCGGCCCAGGTGTTCCCGTTCGATGTGAACCTGGACTGGCCCAAGGAGATCGCGGGCCGGCCGATGGATACGTATCACCGCTGGATGGAGACCGTGACGCCGTGGACGCTGGCTGGTTGCCCTGTTATCAGTGTGCCGGTGGGCTTTAACGCCGAAGGCCTGCCGATGGGCATGCAGCTCATCGGTCCGCCGCGCGGCGATCTTGCCGTGCTGCAGCTGGCCCACGCGTATGAGCAGGTGCGCGACTGGGTGCAGGCGCGGCCGCCAGCCGCGCTGTGGGATGCCGCGGGCTAACCCGCCGGCCTGTCAGGGGACGCCGCCGGCGACCCGCCGGTCTGTTAGGGGACGCCGCCGATGACCCGCCGGCGTAACACCGCTAACAAAACCCGCTTGATTTTGTGTAATAGAACTTTGCATTTTTCCGACAAGCTAGCCATGTTTTGCGTTTTCCCGCGTTTTTCATGGCTGTGATGCGGCACCTTTGTAATAATTGTCGAAATTTCCCACATTCCCGCAAAGACGTCGGCTGACGGCAGGCGGGCTCGGGAACAACCCAGGGGCGTCCCGCCAGGGCGTCGACGAGTCGATACAGTACAAAGGTCTCCCGGTATGAAGAATGTGACGCTCCGCCAGCGCATCCTGGTCAGTTTCCTGGCGGTTCTCGCCATCATGACGCTGATGGTGGTGGTGGACTACCGGCGGCTACTGCATGTCGAAGCCCAAGCCGAAATGATCAACAACGACGCCGTGCCCGGCATCTACTACAGCACGTCGATCCGGGCGTCGTGGTTTGGCGGGTTTGTTGTGGTGCAGGACGCCTTTAACGCGCCCGCCGAGGCGGAGCGCCGCGCCGCGCTGGAGGCTCTGCCTCGCAACGATGTGCAGCTTGATGAGCAAATCGAGTTTTACCGGCGCACCATCGGCCGGCAGGACGACCAGCAACTGTTCGACGAGTTCGAAAAGGAACTGCAGGCGTACAAGCGCATCCGGGCCGACATCCTGACGCCCGCAATGCTGGCGGACCCGAACCGTGCGCAAACGCGCATCGTGTCCGAGTTGCGGCCGTCGTTTTACCGGGGGCGCGACACCCTGGCCAAGATGGTTGCCGAAAACAAGCGGCAGGCCGATGACGCCGCGGTCAGCATCAAGGAGTCGGTGGACGCCGCCGAGACCGGCATGCTGGTGTCCTTGGCGCTGGCCATCGCCGCGTCCATCGTGTGCGGATTCCTGCTCCTGCGCGCCATCGTCAACCCCATGCGCGACATCGTGAAGACCCTGGAAGCCACGGGAAGCGGCGATCTGACCCGCCGGCTGAAGCTGGCGCGCAACGACGAGTTCAACGCCATCGAAACGGGGTTCAACGGCATGGTCGACGAGCTGACTGGCCTGGTCGCCCGGACGCAGCGATCGGCCGTGCAGGTGGCCACGTCGGTGACGGAAATCGCGGCGACGTCCAAGCAACAGCAGGCCACCGCTTCGGAAGTGGCCGCCACCACCACCGAAATCGGCGCCACGTCGCGCGAGATCTCGGCGACGTCCCGCGAACTGGTGCGCACCATGACCGAAGTCTCCAGCGCGGCCGAACAGACCGCCACGCTGGCGGGCAGCGGGCAGGTGGGCCTGGCGCGCATGGAAGACACCATGCGCAACGTGGTGGGCGCGGCGGGCTCGGTCAACGCCAAGCTTGCGGTGCTGAATGAAAAGGCCGGCAATATCACGCAGGTCGTGACGACCATCACCAAGGTGGCGGACCAGACCAACCTCTTGTCGCTGAACGCGGCGATCGAAGCCGAGAAGGCGGGCGAGTACGGCCGCGGCTTCGTGGTGGTGGCCACCGAGATCCGCCGCCTTGCGGACCAGACGGCGGTGGCGACCTACGACATCGAACAGATGGTGCGCGAGATCCAGTCGTCGGTGTCGGCCGGCGTGATGGGCATGGACAAGTTTTCCGAGGAAGTGCGCCGCGGCATGGCCGACATGCAGCAGGTGGGCGACCAGCTGTCGCAGATCATCCAGCAGGTGCAGACGCTGGCGCCGCGCGTGCAGATGGTCAACGAAGGCATGCAGGCGCAGGCCACCGGGGCCGAGCAGATCAACCAGGCCCTGCAGCAGCTTAGCGACGCGGCCCAGCAGACGGTGGAGTCGCTGCGGCAGTCCAGCCTTGCCATTGAAGAGCTGACGCTGGTGGCCAATGACCTGCGCAGCGGCGTGTCGCGTTTCAAGGTGTGATCGCTTCCATGACTGCTCCTGCCGTCCGCGCACGCAACGCCGCGGGCCATGCCGGCCCCGCGCGCCGGCTGTACCTGCTTTTCAGAATTGGCGCGGATCGCTATGCGCTGGACGCCGGGGATATTGCCGAAGTGCTGGGGCTGCGCGTCCTCAAGCTGGTGCCGGGCGCGCCGCACTGGGTGGCCGGCATGATGGAGCGCCGTGGCGCAGCCGTGCCGGTCATCGACATGAGCGCGCTGGCGGGCGTGGGCGCAAGCGCTGTCGTGACCAGCACGCGGCTTGCGCTGGTGCGCTACCGGCCAGAAGGGACGGGCGCCGAGCGCCTGCTTGGGCTGATCCTGGAACAAGCCACCGAAACCGTCCACTACGACCCGGCCGCGTTTCAGCCGCATGCGCTGGACAATGCCGAGGCGCGCTATCTCGGTCCGGTCCTGACCGACGCGCATGGCATGGTGCAGGCGGTGTCCGTCAATGACCTGTTGCCCGCTTTCGTGCGGGCGCTGCTGTTTCCGGCCGGCAACGACGCTTCGACAGCCGGGGCGCAGCCATGAGTCTGGTCGAGGAATTCAGCGGCCTGCTCAAGCGCCGCATGGGACTGGACAGCGGGTCCATCGGCCAGGCGGCTGTCGAGCGCGCGGTGCGGCACCGCATGCACGCCGCGGGCGTGGACGATGAGCAGGACTATCTGATGCGTGTACAGGCCTGGCCCGACGAGATGCAGCAGCTCATCGAGGCCGTGATCGTGCCCGAGACCTGGTTTTTCCGGTACCCGGAATCCCAGGCCGCCATGGCGGCGCTGGCGCGCGAACGCCTGTTTGCGCCGGGCTGCGACGCCCGCGTGCTGCGGGTGCTGAGTGTGCCGTGTTCCAGCGGCGAAGAACCGTACTCCATTGCGATGGCGCTGCTGGATGCGGGCGTGCCGCCGCACCGCTTCCATGTGGACGCGGTGGATATCAGCGTGCGCATGGTCGAATTCGCGCAGCGCGCCGTGTACGGACGCAATTCGTTCCGCGGGGGCGACCTGGCGTTCCGCGACCACCATTTTTCAGAGGTGCCCGACGGCCATCAACTGGCTGCGCGCGTGCGCGGGCAGGTGCGTTTTCAGCCCGGCAACCTGTTCGATCCAAACCTCCTGGCGGGCGCCGCGCCGTATGACTTCGTGTTCTGCCGCAACCTGTTGATCTACTTCGACATGGCGACGCAGGAACGGGCCGTGCAGGTGCTGCGCCGGTTCGCGCGCGACGACGGCGTGTTGTTCGTCGGGCCAGCCGAAACCAGTCTTCTGACTGGACGCCGCCTGCCTTCCGTGCCGCTGGCGCGGTCTTTTGCATTCCGCGCAAAGCCCGCGCCCGCGCCGGCAGAGATGCCGGCCGCCGCGCGCACGCCGCTGTCCAGCCAGGGACCTATCGTGCACGCCTGGACGCCGCCGCGCCGCCCGGTCGCGCAGGCGCCCGCACCCCGGCTTCCGTTGCCGCATGCGGCAATTGCCGACCCGCCTTCGGCACTGCAACCCGCACCGCACCCCGCCGCAATGGGGCAGGCCGCGCAGACGTCGCTGCGCGAGATTGCCGCCCTGGCCGACCTGGGCCGGGTGCGCGATGCGATGGCGCAGTGCCAGTCGCATATCGACATCCATGGCGCCAGTGCCGACGCGCTGCATCTGCAGGGGCTGCTGCTGGACGCCGAAGGGCAGTCGCGGCAGGCGCAGGCAGCCTACCGCAAGGCGTTGTACCTGGACCCGAACCACCGCGAGGCCTTGCTGCACCTGGCCGCGCTGGTGGCCTCGGATGGCGATCACGAGGGCGCGCGTCGCCTGCAAGCGCGCGCGGCGCGCGGGGAGGCACGACGTGATTGACGTGACTGACGCAATTGAAGCGCTGTCCGGCGTGGACGACTGCTGGAACCGCATTGGCATACGTGGCGATAAGAGCTGTCCGCAGCTGGCTGACCACGTGCATTGCCGCAACTGTCCGGTGTATGCCGCGGCGGCCAAGCGCATCCTTGACCGCCTGCCGCCCGCGATGCAAGAGGCCGACGAAGCTGCG
>CBHWAL010000346.1:0-5628 GCA_966111495.1 uncultured Achromobacter sp.
ATCACGCGGCCGGTCTCGAAGAACGACTGCAGGTTCTCCAGCATCATGTTTTCCATGGCCAGGCGCGTTTCCTCGGTGGCGCTGCCGATGTGCGGCAGCAGCACGGCCTTGTCGCTCTTGATCAGCGCTTCCGGCACCTTGGGTTCGTGCTCGAACACGTCAAGCGCTGCGCAGCCCAGCTTGCCGTCTTCAAGGGCGGTGACCAGCGCGGCTTCGTCGATGACCGGGCCGCGTGCAATGTTGACGATGATGCCCTTGGGACCCAGCGCTTCAAGCACTTCGCGGTTAACCAGATGGCGCGTGCTCGGCCCGCCGACGGTCGCCACGATCAGGAAATCGGCCCACTTGGCCAGGTCCGTCAGCGAGGCCTCGTAGCCGAAGTCGACGTCGTCGCGCTTTCTGCGGTTGTGATAGCGCACGTCCATGTCAAAGCCCGTGCCGCGCTTGGCGATGGCTTCGCCGATGCGGCCCAAACCCACGATGCCCAGCTTCTTGCCGCTGACGCGCAGCCCTAGCGGAATGCTGCCGTGCACCTGACCCCATTGGCCGGCACGCACGAAGCGTTCGCCCTGGCCCATGCGGCGTGCGCCGGCGATCAACAGGCCCCAGGCCAGATCGGCCACGCAATCCGTCAGCACGTCCGGCGTATTGCTGACCAGCACGCCACGCTTGCGCGCGGCGTCGACGTCGATCGTTTCGTAGCCCACGCCCCAACTGCAGATGGCCTTCAGGTCCGGCAGCGCGTTGATGAGTTCGGCGTTGGCGCCGAAATTCGCGGACGTGACGACGGCGGTGACGCCCTTGCCATGTTCGGCCAGCGCGGCCTTGCGATCCGGATACTTCCACAATTCAATGACGTCATAGCCGTCGGCCAGGCGCTTGTTGGCGGAGGGAGAGCCGGCCAGCGAGCCGACCTGGATGATGCGTTGCTTGGTGGTCATGTTGTCGTACGGTTGGGTGGCGAAGGTTTCATGCTACTTGATTCAAGCGGGGATGCTGCGGGCCTGTCCTGCCTGCCTGGCGATGGGACAGGCCCCGGACGAACTGATGCCCGCGCTCGGGCATCCCGTCTCTTTACTCCAACTGGATGTTGGCTTTCTGGATCACGTCCTTCCAGCGCTTGACCTCGGCCTGCTGGAAGTCGGCAAACTGCTGCGGAGTGTTGGCGACAACTTCAAAGCCCAGGCCTTGCAGCGTCTTTTGCGTCTGCGGTTCGCGCAGGGCGGTGCGCAGGGCTTCGGCCAGCTTGTCGACGACCGGCTGCGGCGTGCCCTTGGGTACGGCAAAGCCCTGCCAGGAATACACGACCATGTCCTTGATGCCGGCCTCGGCCAGCGTCGGCACGTCGGGCAGGTCCGTCGCGCGCGTGTCGCCCGTGATGGCCAGCGCCTTGAGCTTGCCCGCCTTGATGTGGTTCTGCACCGCGCCCAGATTCTGGAAGGACACGTTGACCTGTCCGCCGATCAGGTCCGCGATGGCGGCGCCGCCGCCCTTGTACGGCACGTCGACGCCGGTGCTTTCCGTGCGCTGGCGGAACAGCACGGCCGACAGGTGGTCCGACGATCCCGTGCCCGACGAGGCGTACGACACGCGGTTCGGATTCTTCTTCGCGTAATCGACCAGCTCGGCCACGGTGCTGGCCGGGAACGAGGTGGCCGCGACCAGCACGTTGGGATTGCGCACCGCCTGCGTCAGGTAGGTGAAGTCCTTGCTGGGGTTGTACGACAGATTCTTGTAAAGCGCTTCGTTGATGGCGAAGGTGCCGATGGAACCGACCATCATGGTGTAGCCGTCGGGCGTGGAGCGGGCCAGCGCCTGCGCGCCGATCGCGCTGTTCGCGCCCGGCTTGTTCTCGACGACGAAGGTCTGTCCCAGGATCTTCGCCAGCGCCGGCGTGACCGAGCGCCCCGTAATGTCGGACGACCCGCCTGGCACGAAGGGCACGATCATGGTGACGGGCTTTTCCGGGTAACCGGCGGCATGGGCCGCCGGCGACCCAAGCACAACGGCGCCCGCCGCGAATACGGCGCTGATCAGTTTGTTCATGGTGTCTCCTGGTTCGCGTGATGATGAAGAGCCCGCCGCTCACGCGTTGCGGACGGGCCCCGGATCGGTGCAGGGTCAGTCGACCTTGGCGCCGGAATTCTTCACAACGTCGGCCCACTTGACGGTTTCCTGGGCCATGAACTGCTTGAACTGGGCGGGCGTGTTGCCGGATGGGGTCGCGCCTTGCGCCTGAAGCTGTGCGCGCACGGGCTCCTGCTGCAAGGCCGCCGCCACGTCGCGCTGGACCTTTTCGACGATGGCAGGGGGCGTGCCGGCCGGGGCCAGCAGGCCGAACCAGCTCGATGCCTCGTAGCCCTTCACGCCGGCTTCCGCCATTGTGGGCACGTCGGGCAGGGCGGGCGAGCGGTTGGCGGTCGTCACGGCCAGCGGGCGCAGCTTGCCGGCCTTGATGAAGCCCATGGAAGAGGGGAGGTTATCGAAGATCAGGTCCGCCGATCCGCCCATCACGTCGGTGAGCGCGGGGCTGCTGCCCTTGTAGGGAACGTGCGTCATGCGCGTGCCGGTCATGCTCTGGAAGAGTTCGCCCGACAGATGCGTGGACGTGCCGTTGCCCGTGGACGCCATGTTGACGCTGTCGGGATTGGCCTTCAGGTACTTGATCAGGTCCGCCACGTTGCGGATGCCGTGCTTGTCGGCGAACTTCGGGTTGACCTCGAGGATGTTGGGCACCGGGATCACCAGCGTCACCGGCACGAAGTCCTTGACCGGGTCGTACGGCAGCTTGGCGTACACGGACTGATTGATGGCGTGGGTGCTGACCGTGCCCATCAGGAAGGTGTAGCCGTCGGGCGTGGCGCGCGCGGCTTCGGCCGAGCCGACGTTGCCGCCGGCGCCCGCCTTGTTGTCGACCACCACGGGCTTGTTCCAGCTCTTGCCCAGTTCGGCCGCCACCACGCGTGCGGCGATGTCGGCGGTGCCGCCGGCGGGGAAGGGCACGATGATCTTGACTTCGCGTTCAGGGTAGTCCGCGAACGCCGGCGAGGCCGGCAGGGCAAAGGCGGTGGCCGTCAGCAGGGCGGCCGCAAGAAATTGGCCTCGCACAGGGGCTGCATGCATGGAATTCGTCTCCTCGGTGTGCGCGTGGCCGCGCATCGTTTCTGGGGGTATTCCGCTCCCGGCGAGCCGGGAGCTCAAAGCCGCATGCGGCCCGCGCCTCATGCGACTTGTGTGCTGCCGAACTACTTGTAAAACAAATATAGGTATTGAGCTATAGCTTGTCAACCAAGTATACTTTTTTCACCTTACTTATCTGACAACTGCACTGACAACCCCACCCGCCAGGAGCCCGTCCATGAAAACCACCCCGGTCACTGCCCAGGATCTACAGCGCTCGGTCATCGCCGTGCCGCCGCTGGCCCGCAACGCCGATCTGTCGCTGAACGAAGCGGCCAACAAAGCGCTGCTCGGCCACCTGGAAGCGGGCGGCGTGCGCAACGTCATGTATGGCGGCAACGCCAATTTCTATAACGTGGGCGTGAGCGAATATGCACGCATCGTGGACATGCTGGCAAGTCTGGCGGGCCCGGACACGTGGATCCTGCCCTCGGTGGGACCCGACTACGGCAAGATGATGGATCAGGCAGCCATCCTGCGCTCGCGCGCTTTTCCGACCGCGATGCTGCTGCCCATGTCCTTTCCGTACACCGACGCGGGGCTGGCCGACGGCGTGCGCCGTTTCACGGATGCGCTGGGCAAGCCCGCGGTGGTCTACATCAAGTCGGCCGACTACCTGGCCCCGGAAACCGCGGCGCGCCTGATCGAGGAAGGGCGCCTCGTCGCCTTCAAGTACGCCGTCGTGCGCGACAATCCTTCGGAGGACGCCTACTTGTCCGCGCTGCTGCAAGCCGTGGATTCGCGCTGGGTCGTCAGCGGCATCGGCGAGCGCCCGGCCATCGTCCACTACCGTGAATTTGGCTTGAAGAGCTTCACGTCGGGATCCGTCTGCGTGGCGCCGCGCGGTTCGATGCGCTTGCTGCATCTGCTGCACGAGGGCCGCTTTGATGAGGCCGAAGCCGTGCGCGAACAGTACATGGGCCTGGAAGACTGCCGCGACGGCATCAGCCCCATCCGCGTGCTGCACGACGCCGTCACGCTGTCGGGCGTGGCGGACATGGGCCCAATGCTGCCGCTCCTGACCGGCATCTCCAGCGCCGAGCGTGAACGCGTGGCGCCCGTGGCGCGCGCGCTGGCCGCCTGGGACCGCGAAACCGCCACGGCGTAACTCCCTGCGGCGCGGCGGACGCAATGCAGGTACGATGAGCGCCGTCCGCGCGTCGCAGCCATCTCCCAGGGCCTGTTCCCCGCGCGCGGACAGGCCCTACTACCAGGAGGTTACGTGGCTCGACCCAAGGCATCCCCCCCATCCACGCCGCACAAGCCCGACGCGCCGCAAGCGCCCGCCGCGCCGGTGCTGGAACGCGGGCATCGGGTGCGGCTGGCGGACCAGCTTTACGGGCAGATCTTTGAACAGATCGTGTCCGGCGGCCTGAACGTCGGCGACAAGCTGCCGTCCGAAAACGAAATCTCCGAACGCTTCGGCGTGTCGCGGCCCGTGGTGCGCGAAGCCCTGCTGCGCCTGCGCGCCGATGGCCTCATCACGGCGCACCAGGGCTTGGGCACATTTGTCAGCCACCAGCCCGCGCCGCGCCTGAAAGCCTTCAACGATGTGCAGAATGTCAGCGCCTACCTGCGCGCGCAAGAAGTGCGCGTGGCCTTGGAAGGCGACGCTGCGCGCCTGGCCGCCCTGCGGCGCACGGACGAGCAGCTGGGCAAGATCGCCGAAGCCCACGCCGCCTTCGCCGACACGCTGGCAAAGGGGCAGGTATCCGCCGAAGCGGACCTGGCGTTCCATGCCAGCATCGCCGAGGCCAGCGGCAACGACTTCTACTTGGGCGTGCTGGAAAGCATTCATGAGTCCATCAGCGGCTTCATGCGCCTGACCCTCAATCTGACGCGCACCGGATCGCGCCAGCGCGCGCAGCGCGTCGTGGACGAGCACGCCACCATCCTGGACGCCATCCGCGAACAGGACGGCGAACGCGCGCGCGTCGCCATGCAATTCCATCTGGGCCAGGCCCGCCACAGGCTGGTCGATCGCGACCGCGACTGACGCCGCCGCCAACGCCCGCCACACATACAAAGCAACAGGAGACAGACAGTGTCAGGGAACGGAGCAATCGCCACGGCCGTGCCGGTGGAGCAGGTGCGTGAACAGATTTTGCAGGTGCTGATGGCCTGGGGCATGGCCGAAGACCTGGCCCACACCACGGCGGGCTTGATGGCGCGCACGGATCTGCTAGGCATCGATTCGCATGGCATCTCGATGCTGCCCGCCTACGAGGAAAAGTGGCGCGCCGGCACGCTGCGGCTGGATGCGCGGGCCCGCGTGGTGCGCGACGGCGGCGCCAGCGCGCTGATCGACGGCATGGGCGGGTTGGGCTATCCGGTCGCGGCGCAGGCCATGAACCTGGCCGTGGACAAGGCCCTTGAGCACGGCGTGGGCGCGGTGGCGGTCTGCAACTCACATCATTTCGGCGCGGCGGGGGTCTACGCGCGCATCGC
>CBHWAL010000347.1:0-5610 GCA_966111495.1 uncultured Achromobacter sp.
AACACGGTCAGCGCGTATTCGGTGACGTCATGGCCGCGCTGCACCGAGATGCGCTTGATGGCTTCGGCCATGTTGCCCACGGCGATCTCGAGAAAGCCTTCGGCCAGCTGTTCGGGCGACATCTCGCGGCCCGTGGCGGCGCGCACTTCGTCGGACATGGCGGAAAAGCGTTCGACCACGGCATCGCGGTCCAGGGCCTCGTTGGCGTCGGGTCCGAATACCTTGGGGAAGAAGTCGGGCTGGATCTTGCCCAGGAGGACGTTGCAGTCCGTCACCGCCAGCGGACCGCCGCGGCGATAGCACGCCGGTCCCGGATTGGCGCCTGCGGAATCCGGGCCGACGCGCAGCCGCGCGCCGTCGAAATGCAGGATCGAGCCGCCGCCGGCCGCAACCGTATGGATGCTCATCATGGGCGCGCGCATGCGCACGCCGGCCACCTGGGTTTCGAATTCGCGTTCGAACTCGCCCGCGTAGTGCGACACGTCGGTGGACGTGCCGCCCATGTCAAAGCCGATCACCTTCGGAAAACCGGCGATTTCGCTGGTGCGCACCATGCCGACAATGCCGCCGGCCGGGCCCGAGAGAATCGCGTCCTTGCCACGGAAGCGGTGCGCGTCGGTCAGACCGCCGCTGGACTGCATGAACATGAGCCGGATGCCCGGCAGTTCGCCAGCCACCTGATCGACGTAGCGCTTCAGGATGGGCGACAGATAGGCGTCCACCACGGTCGTGTCGCCGCGCGAGACAAACTTGATCAGCGGACTGACCTCGTGAGACACGGACACCTGCGTGAAACCGATTTCGTTGGCAATACGTGCGGCCTGCGCTTCATGGCCGGTGGCGTGCCACGCGTGCATGAAGACGATGGCGACCGCGCGGATGCCGCTGTCGTACGCCGCCTGCATGTCGCGGCGCAGCGCAGCTTCGTCAAGCGGACGGATTACCTCGCCGTCTGCCGCGACGCGCTCGTCGGCCTCGATGACGGATTCGTACAGCATTTCAGGCAGCAGCACGTTGCGGTCGAAGAGCCGCGGGCGGTTCTGGTAGGCAATGCGCAGCGCGTCGCGGAAACCGCGCGTGGTGACGAGCAAGGTGCGTTCGCCCTTGCGCTCGAGCAGCGCGTTGGTGGCCACAGTGGTGCCCATCTTCACGCACTCGACCTGGTCGGCGGGCACGGGCTGGCCGGGCGCGATGCCCAGCAGCTTGCGGATGCCGGCGACCGCCGCGTCGCGGTATTGCTCGGGGTTCTCCGACAGCATCTTCGCGGTGGTGGTCGTGCCATCGGGACGGCGCGCCACGATGTCGGTGAAGGTGCCCCCACGGTCAATCCAGAATTGCCACTTCATAGGTGTCCTTGAAAACAAGAGATCGCCGGAGCGCGTTCGGCCACGGTCGGGTTGCTGACAGATCGGGGCCTTGCCCCGCATGTTGGGTTCAGAGCGACGTGGCGGCGCGGGCCGCCTGGTCGTACAGGCCGGACAACGCACGCAGCGTGTGCGCCAGTTGGCGGCTGAAGTCCAGTCCGCCCCCGCCCGGGCCATCCAGGCCGGCGGTCAGGCATTGCTCGCGGATTTCACCGTAGCGCTTGAGAATCACCGCGCCTTCGGGCGTGACGCTGTAGAACACTTCCTTGCTGCTGCGCTCGCCGCGCACCACGCCCAGCCGGTCCAATTTCTTGAGCGCGTAGCTGACGATGTGGGTGTCTTCGACGTTGAGCGTGAAGCAGATGTCGGCCAGCTTCTTGGGCCGCTGCCGATGATAGACGTGATGGAACACCATCACGTCGGTGGGTGTCAGATCCGGCAGGCCCGCGGCCGCCATGCACCGCACGGTCCAGCGGTCGAACGCGTGGCTGGCGATCATGAGACCGAACTCCACCTCGGAAAGATCGGGCGCGCTGCCGCCGGCAAGATGCGCCGACGATGCAATCAAAGTGGGGGTCATAGAAGCGGAAGCCCAGTTTTAACTGAGCGAAATACTAATAATTTATCTACATTTCATCAATAAAAAATACTCAGGCGCCGCAAAAAATCCCTCGTTTCGAGGGAATACCCCTACCACTGCGGACGACGTATCGGCGTTAAGGCGCGGTCCATCCCATGGGCAGATTGGCCCGGATCATCCAGCCGGCGATCGAGATGCGGGCCGCAATGTCGGGCATCTCGTCACCCGGCCCGAACCAGCGGGCGTCGGCGATTTCATCTTCCTGGATGCGGATGTCGCCCGAGACGTAGTCAGCGGTAAACGCGACCATCAGCGAATGCGGGAACGGCCACGGCTGGCTGCCGAAGTACTGCAGGTTGCCGACCTTGAGGCCGACTTCCTCGTAGACCTCGCGGTGGACCGTCTGCTCGATGCTTTCGCCCGGCTCCACAAACCCGGCCAGCGCCGTGTAGCGCGCGGCGGGTCCGTTGGCATGGCGCGCCAGCAGGATGCTGTCTCCCTTGCGGATCAGCACCATCATGGCCGGCGAGATGCGGGGATAGGCGGAAAGGCCGCAGGCCGGGCACCGCAGGCAGAATTCGTGCGTCACGCGCTCGGCTGGCGTGCCGCAGGCGCCGCAAAACCGGTGGGTGCGCGCCCATTCGGCGATCTGATAGGCGCGGCCGGCCAGCGCCATGCCTTCGTCGTCGAACACGCCGAAGAGCGAGCGCAGCTTCTTGAATGCGTAGCCTTCGGGCGCTTCCAGGCTGGGGTCGACACAGATCGTGCGATAAGGCGAACCCGTCTCCATCCAGACGGGCTGCAGGGCAGCGGCGGCAAGACCAATCCGTTCACACAACGCCGTATCCGGCAACACGCTGGACGATGCTTCGACCAGCAACTCATCACGGCGAAAAACGAAATTCACGCGACCCTCTTCACAGCATCTTCGATTGCGCAATCTTAGAAGAAAAAACGCGCGCTGGACGGCTTGCCGTCTGCGCGCGACGCAAACGTCGCGGCGTCATTGAACCTTCAACCAATGAACAGCGCCCCCTAGGAATTACCCGTAAAACAGCGATTTCCCGCGCTTTGTTACCGCACAGCAACATAGAATGGCACGGCGCTCAGGCGGCGCGACGCCGCGCCGCGCTTTCTTTTTTTCGCAATGCCTATCGGGTCAGACCCGTCTTCACCATTCGCAAAGAAGGACCACCATGTACAAGAAAATCTCGCTGTTGACCGGCAGCATCGTCCTGGCATTCAGCGCGGGCGCACAGGCCCAGACCAAGTGGGATCTGCCCAGCGCCTACCCGGCCAGCAACTTCCACGTCGAGAACCTGACGACCTTCATCAAGGACGTCGATTCGCTGTCGCAAGGCAAACTCAAGATCACGCTGCACAAGGCGCCTGAAATCAAGCGCGCGGTGCAGGGCAATCAGGCCCAGATCGGCGAGATCCTGCTGACCAACTTCGCTAACGAAGACCCGATTTACGAACTGGACGGCCTGCCTTTCCTGGCCACTGGCTACGATGCCTCGTTCAAGCTGTACCAGGCCCAGAAGCCGTTCCTGGAAAAGAAGCTGGCCTCGCAAGGCATGACGCTGCTGTACGCGGTGGCATGGCCGCCCCAGGGCATCTTCGCCAACAAGGACATCAAGCAGATCAACGACATGAAGGGTCTGAAGTGGCGCGCTTACAGCCCCGTCACGGCCAAGATCGCCGAACTGGTCGGCGCGCAGCCCGTGACTGTGCAGCAGGCCGAACTGGCCCAGGCGCTCGCCACCGGCGTGATCGACTCGTACATGTCGTCGGCTTCCACCGGCTATGACACCAAGACGTACGAGTACATCAAGAAGTTCTACGACACGCAGGCCTGGCTGCCCAAGAACGCCATCATCGTGAACAAGAAGGCGTTCGACGCGCTGGATCCCGCCACGCAGGAAGCCCTGAAAAAAGCTGCCGCCCAGGCCGAGGAACGCGGCTGGAAGCTGTCGCAGGAAAAGAACAAGTGGTACCAGGCCGAGCTCGCCAAGAATGGCATGGAAACCATCCAGCCCACGGTGGAACTCAAGGAAGGCCTGAGCGTGATCGGCAAGCGCATGCTTGAAGACTGGCTCAAGAAAGCCGGTGCGGACGGCCAGGCCATGATCGACGCCTACAAGAAGCAGTGATTTCGACATGCGCCGTTTTCTAGATAGCCTGTACGGCGCGGCCGGCCTTCTGGCCGGCCTGTGCACGATAGGCGTGCTCGTCTCGGTGCTGGCGGCGATCATCTCCCGCCAGCTCAGCTTCAACATTCCCGGCACCGACGCCTACGCCGGGTATTTCATGGCCGCTGCGGGTTTTCTTGCGCTGGCCAGCACCTTCAAGCACGGCGAACACATCCGTGTGACGCTATTGCTCAATTCGCTGAAGCCCGCCGGCAGCCGCCGGCTGGACATCTTCGCGTTGGCCGTCGGCTGCCTGCTGGCTGCCGCCTTCGCCTTCTTCAGCATCAAACTGACCTACGACTCCTGGCTGTTCAACGACGTTTCCACATCGAACGACGCCACGCCACTCTGGATCCCGCAGACGACCATGGCCGTCGGCACCGTCCTGTTTTTCGTCGCCCTCGTCGATGAGCTGGTCCGCCGTTCGCGCGGCGTCGCCGCCGCCACCTCGCAGCAAACCCATGAATGAACTTCTCGTCATTACCTTATTGGTCGTTTCGATCTTCGTCCTGCTCGGCTGCGGGGTCTGGGTCGGCCTGACGCTGGCGGGCACCGCGTGGATCGGCATGGAGATCTTCTCCAGCCGTCCGGCCGGCGACGCCATGGCCGTCACAATCTGGGGCGCATCGTCCAGCTGGACGCTGACCGCCCTGCCGCTCTTTCTGTGGATGGGCGAGATCCTGTTCCGCACGCGGCTGTCCGAAGACCTGTTCAAGGGGCTGGCGCCCTGGCTGAACCGGCTGCCCGGGCGCCTCTTGCACACGAACGTGATCGGCTGCGCGATCTTTGCGGCCGTGTCCGGCTCGTCCGCGGCAACCTGCGCCACGGTCGGCAAGATGACCATCCCCGAGCTGACGCGCCGCGGCTACCCCGAGGAAAAGATCCTCGGCACGCTGTCTGGCGCGGGCACGCTGGGCCTGCTCATCCCGCCTTCGATCATCATGATCGTCTACGGGGTAGCGGCGGATGTGTCGATTGCGAAGCTGTTCATCGCCGGCATCCTCCCGGGCATCCTGCTCGCCTTGCTGTTCAGCGGCTACATCGCCTGGTGGGCCATCCGCAATCCCGGCCAGGTGCCGGCGGCGGATCCCGGCCTGACCTTCATGCAGAAGCTGTCGCGATCGCGCCACCTGATTCCGGTGCTGCTCCTGATCGGCGCGGTGCTGGGTTCCATCTATACCGGCATCGCCACGGCGACGGAAGCGGCGGCCGTGGGCGTGGTGGGCGCCCTGTTCCTGTCGGCGTTGCAAGGCTCGTTGAACGGTTCCACCTTCATGCAGTCCCTGCTGGGCGCCACCCGGCTGTATTGCATGATCGCCCTGATTCTGGCGGGCGCGCAGTTCCTCACGCTGGCGATGGGCTATATCGGCCTGCCTCGCGCGCTGGCCGAATGGATCGGCAGCCTGGGTCTGTCGCAGTTCGGCCTGATCATGGCGCTGATGGTGTTCTTCGTCGTGCTGGGCTGCTTCCTGGA
>CBHWAL010000348.1:0-5577 GCA_966111495.1 uncultured Achromobacter sp.
GCCACGCGCCGCGCGCCCTGGCCGGGTTCTGCCAGGAACACGCCATCGAACAGGTCCACGCCAATGCCGAATGGGGCGTCAACGAACGGCGGCGTGACGATGCGGTCGCAAACACCCTGGCGGACATCGGCGTCGACTGGACACTGCACCACGGCGCGACGCTGCTGCGCCCCGGCACTGTGCTGAACGGCAAGGGCGAGTGCTACCGCGTCTACACCCCCTACGCCCGCACTTGCCGCGAGCGACTGCGCAGCGCGCCGCTGCGCCCCATCGCCGCGCCGCGCGCCCAGACGCCGCCGCGCTGGAAGTCCGATCCCCTGCCGGCATCGTTCGACGGGTTCGACGCGCCCAACGCCGCGGTGCGCGCGCTGTGGCCGGCGGGCGAAACCGCGGCCAGCGACCGGCTGGCCGCCTTTGCCGACGACGCGATCTTTGCGTACAAGGACGAGCGCGATTTCCCGTCGCTGCCCGCCACAAGCTGCCTGTCGCCCTATCTGGCCGCGGGCGTCCTGTCGCCGGGACAGGCGCTGCGCGCCGCACTGACGGCCAACCAGGGCGAGATCGACAGCGGCAAGGCCGGCGTCGCCACCTGGATCAACGAATTGCTGTGGCGCGAGTTCTACCAGCACCTCCTGGCCGCCTTTCCCGCCCTGTCCATGCACCAGCCCATGAAGCCGGACACCGCCGCCGTGCCCTGGCGCGATGCGCCCGACGACCTGGCGGCCTGGCAGCAGGGCAAGACCGGCATTCCCATCGTGGACGCCGCCATGCGCCAATTGCTGGCGCTGGGCTGGATGCACAACCGGCTGCGCATGGTGACAGCCATGTTCCTGTCCAAGAACCTGCTGATCGACTGGCATCTGGGCGAGGCGTGGTTCATGAGCCAGCTCGTGGACGGCGACCTGGCCGCCAACAACGGCGGCTGGCAATGGAGCGCCTCGACGGGCGCCGACGCCGTACCCTATTTCCGCGTCTTCAACCCCTTGTCCCAATCGCGCAGGTTCGATCCGAGCGGCGCATTCCTGCGCGAATGGCTGCCCGAATTGGCGCATCTGGACGACAAGGCGATCCACGATCCCAACCCGATGGAGCGCGCCGCCGCAGGGTATCCGGAGCCGATCGTCGATCTGGCGCAAAGCCGGCTGCGGGCGCTGGAAGCCTTCGGCAACCTGCCTTCCGTGTAAGTTGCGTTGAACCATAGGGCGCCGAACCTGTGACGGCGTTGACGTACATCATTGCCGCCACTGCGCCCGTCCCCGATGATGCCCTCGCCCATCACAGGACGAGCGACGCATGCGCAACAATCAGCCGGTCAACAACCGGGAAACCGTACTCCGCGACGAGCAGTATCTGATCTCCCGCACGGATTCCCGGGGCCGGATCATCTATGCCAATCCCGCATTCGTCGAGGTCAGCGGCTTCTCGCGCGAAGAGCTGGTGGGCGCGGCCCACAACATCGTGCGCCATCCCGACATGCCGCAGGCCGCCTTTGAAGACCTGTGGCGCACCATCAAGCGCGGCGAACCCTGGACAGGCATGGTCAAGAACCGGCGCAAGGACGGCGGGTTCTACTGGGTGCTGGCCAACGTGACCCCCATCATCGAGCGCGGCGAGACGGTCTGCTACGCGTCGGTGCGCGTCAAGCCGACACGCGCGCAGATCGAGGCCGCGCAAGCCGCCTACGACAGCCTGCGTCTGGGCTCGGCGCCCGGCATCCGGCTGCACGCCGGCCAGGTCCGGCCCACCGGGCTACGCGGCGTCCTGGCACGGCTGACGCGCGGCCGGCTTACCGGCGTGCGCTCACGCATGCTGGCGTGGGCGGTGCTGTCGGCCTCGCTGTTTCTGACCGCAGCGGCAGCGGCGATCTACGGTCTGCACGCGCGCCTCTCCCCCGAGGCGCTGGCCATTGCCGCGGCGTTGACCTCGGGCGGCGTAGGCCTGATCTTCGCGGCGGGCTGGGGTTTTGCCCGGTCCATCGCCGGGCTGCTGGGCACGGCCACCGACTTCACGCGCCAGATTGCGGCGGGCAACCTGAGCACGCCGCTCTCCGGCCCCCTGGCCCAGGACGAGATCGGCGAGCTGAAATTCTCCCTGGAAGTCATGCGCAAAAGCCTCGTCAGCATCACCCGAGACGTGCATGCCGGCATCGAAAACGCCTTGAAATCGGCCGCCGACATCGCGGACGGCAATGCCGACCTGTCGGCCCACACCGAACGCCAGGCCGCGTCGCTGGAAGAGGCCGCGGCCAGCATGGAACAACTGGCGGCGACGGTGAAGCAGAATGCGGCCAATGCGCTCGACGCCGATGCCATGGCCAACCAGGCGAGCGACCTTGCGCGGCGTGGCGGCCAGGTCGTCGACGAGGCCGCGCAGGCGATGCAGGGTATTGTCCAAAGCTCGTCCCGCATTGCCGAGATCGTGGGCATCATCGACGGCATCGCCTTCCAGACCAACCTCCTGGCGCTGAACGCCGCCGTCGAAGCCGCGCGCGCTGGCGAGGCCGGCAAGGGCTTCGCGGTGGTCGCCAGCGAAGTGCGCAGCCTTGCTCAGAAAAGCGCCACCGCCGCGCGCGAAATCAAGGCGCTGATCGAAAGCTCGGACGCGCGGGTCGGTGAAGGCGTGCGGCACGTCGAACGGGCAGGCGCCAGCATGTGCGACATCGTGGAATCGGTCCAGCAGGTCACGCGCATCATCAACGAAATCGCCGCGACCTCCACCGACCAGCACGCGGGCATCGACACCGTAAGCCGCACGATCACCGAAACCGACAGCGCCGCGCAGGGCAACGCCGCGCGTGTCGAGCAGGCGTCGCGGGCGGTGGAAAACCTGCGCACGGATGGCGCCCGGTTGCGTCACGCCATCGAAGTGTTCCGCGTGTCCACTGCGCCGCCAGCTCCCGTTGCCGCCGAGTCCAGGATGCGCCTTCCCGCCCCGCCAACGCCGCTCGCCATCACGCGCAATCGCGCGACCCAGTTCTGACTGCGCAGCAGATCGTTTGGCTGCCGCGCCGGACGCAGGCATGGAGCGCGGGCGGGAACCACCGGCGCGTTCAGGCGCCCGCGGCCGCTTCCTTGTCCAGGCGCTTGATGAACACCTGCAATTCCTTGACGACCTGCTGGTCGCCCCGGGCCTGAGCCGCCTGCAGTCCGGACTCCCAGGCGGCGCGCGCGCCGGACTTGTCGCCCAGCCCAAGGCAGGCCTTGCCCAGCCATTTCCAGGCCACGGAATACGTGGGATCGAAGGCAAGCGCCGCGCGCAAATGCGTCGCGGCGTCGGCAAAGCTTTCCTGCTCCGCATACGCCTTGCCCAGCGAAAACCGCAGCAGCAGGTTGTCCGTGCCCTTGGCCAGCATGGCCTCAAGTCGCTCGATCATTCCTTCCATGCGGGGCTCCTTTTACACCGGGTCTTCGGCAACACCGCATCATAGGACGGGCGTGGCCGCGCAGCCGGAAAGCCCCCACGCCGTTGTCCGGCGCTACACTCGCAGGTCTGCCCTCGCGCCCGCGCCGCCGTGCTCGGACGCCCGATTTCAGGAGCCCGCATGAGCACGATCCATGATTTCTCCGCCCGCGCCATCGACGGCACGGAACAGTCTTTAGAAACGTATCGCGGCCGCGTGCTGCTGGTGGTCAACGTTGCCTCCAAATGCGGGTTCACGCCGCAGTATGCAGGCCTGGAAGAGCTCTACCGCTCGTTCCACGACGACGGGCTGACCGTGCTGGGTTTTCCGTGCGACCAGTTCGGCCACCAGGAACCCGGCGACGAGGCCGAGATCCGCAACTTCTGCAGCACGCAGTACGACATCACCTTTCCGCTCTTCGCCAAGATCGACGTCAACGGCGCTAACGCCCACCCGCTGTACCAGTGGCTCAAGGGCGAAAAACCCGGCGTCTTCGGCACCGAAGGCATCAAGTGGAACTTCACCAAGTTCCTGGTGGGACGCGACGGCCGCGTCATCAAGCGTTATGCCCCTACCGACACGCCCGCCAGCCTGCGCGAGGACATCGCCAAGGCCCTGTCCGCCCCCGTCTAACGCAACGGCGGCAGCCGCCGGCGCACGGTGTGCGCCTTGACGATGGCGGTGTTGGTCTCGGCGAATTCGGTCACGCGCTCCAGAATGCCATCCAGATGCGTGATCGACCTGAGCACCATGCGGGCGATGAAGCAGTCATCGCCCGTCACCTTGTCGCACTCCACGAATTCCGGAATCTGCTGGATCAGGCCCTCCACGTGGCGCAACTGCCCGGGCAGCGGCCGGATACGCACGACGGCCTCCAGCGTATAGCCCAGCGCCACCGGATCCACGTCCAGCGTGTACGCGCGGATCACCCCTGACTCTTCAAGCCGCCGCATGCGGTCCGCGACGCTGGGCGCGGACATGCCGACCTGCCGCGCCAGATCGGCCGTGGTGGTGCGCGCATTCGTTGACAGCATCTCTACCAGACGGCGGTCGATTCCATCCAGAACCGGACTTTCATTTTTTAGGTCGTTCTGCATAAATTCCACCCAAAGCAAGGTTGAAACCCGAAACTGCCACCGCAAGATCATATAAGCAGATTGATCCGCCTGGGATAATTTCTCCATCAAATTCCTGGCCAGACGGCCTGTCGGAGAACCATCATGATCCCCTCAACCGAACGCACGGGCCTTCTGCAAATGGCGGCCGCGATGACCCTGTCGGGCACCTTGGGCGTTTTTGTATTGGAATCCGGGCAAAGCGCCTGGAACGTCGTCTTCTTCCGCTGCGTGTTCGGGGCGCTGTCGCTCTTTCTGTACTGCTGGGCGCGCGGGCTGCTCAAGCCCGGCCTTTTCACCAGGAAGACACTTGCGCTGGCGCTGATCGCCGGCGCGGCGCTGGTGTTGAACTGGGTGCTGCTGTTTTCGGCCTATCGCCTGGCGTCCATTTCGCTGGCCACCGCGGTCTACAACGTGCAGCCGTTTTTCCTGATCGGCCTGGGTGTGCTGTTCCTGGGAGAGCGCCCCTCGCGCGGCAAGGTCGCGTGGTCGCTCGTGGCCTTTGCGGGCCTGCTGCTGGTGCTGCGTCTGGGCGACGCGGGCGCCGCGGGCGGCGGCGCCTATCTGTCGGGACTGATGCTGGGACTGGGCGCGGCCGCGCTCTATGGCATCACCGCCATCATCGTGAAGCGCCTGAAGGGCATCCCGCCGCAGGTGCTGGCGCTGGTGCAGGTGACGCTGGGCGCGGTCATGCTGCTGCCCATGGCCGACTTCAACGCCCTGCCCGCGCAGCCCGTGCAATGGGGGTATCTGGTGGCGCTGGGTCTGATCCATACGTGCCTGATGTACATCCTGATGTACTCGGCCATCCAGAAGCTGCCCACCACCTCCACCGCTGCGCTCAGCTTCATCTATCCCGCCGTCGCCATCCTGCTGGACTTCGTGGTCTACGGCCACCGCATGGATGCGACGCAAGTGGCAGGCGTGGCGCTGATCTTCCTGGCCGCCGCCGCCGTCAGCCTGAACTGGAACTGGCGCCTGCCGCGCAGCCCCCGGGCGGGTGCGGTCTAGGGCAAACCCGCACCCGGTCCCCGGTTATTCAGGCGTGCGTCCGGTTCGCGC